>JANTGU010000014.1 GCA_024762735.1 Bacteroidales bacterium
GGTTTCACAAAAATAGCCAGCGCATCACTGCCAAACAGCCGCTTGATATTCATGCCTCCTTTTACATCCACATCAAAAACCACGTGTTTGCCTTCATTCCGCAGGCGTTCTACTTCGGAGATAAGGGTTCCGTAAAACTGGTTCTCGTACACCTCTTCCCACTCTACAAAGGCATTTTGCCTGATCTTTTGCTTAAAATCATCCACACTTAAAAAGTGATAATCCCTGCCATCTACTTCACCGGGTCTGATTTTACGGCTGGTGGCCGAAACAGAGAAAGCCAGTTCAGGCACCTGTTTCATCAACCAGTGAACAATGGTGGTTTTGCCTGCACCTGAAGGAGCGGAAAAAACAATTAATTTCCCTTTCTTTACTTTGCTCATCCAAAAAACTATAAAATATTAAACAACTGCTCTTTAATCTTTTCCAGCTCATCTTTCATCAACACCACGATTTTTTGGATTTCAGCATGGTTGGCTTTGGAGCCCAGTGTATTGATTTCGCGACCGATTTCCTGGGTAACAAACCCTAGTTTTTTTCCGGGGGATTGCGGGCTTTCAAGGGTTTCGACAAAATAGTCGAGATGCTTTTTCAGCCTGACTTTTTCTTCGGTGATGTCAAATTTTTCGAGGTAATAAATCATCTCCTGCTCCAGCCGGTTTTGGTCAATTTCGGCATCGCTACCCCACTCTTCCAGCCGTTTGCGAATGCGCTCTTTCACCATGGCGGGACGTTCCACCTCAAAAGGGGTTACTTTTTGCAGCAATGCTCCTATCATGTTAATGCGGTTGGTGACATCTTTTTCCAAAATGGCTCCCTCCTCCATTCTAAACCGGTCAACCTTGTCGATGGCACGACTGATGCCCTCGCTGATCATTGCCCACTCTTCGGGATTGGTTTCCTGTTGATTTTGTACCATCACCTCCGGCATTTTAACAATGACCGGTAAAAATCCTGAAAAGTCAGTTTGGCCAACCGATTGAGCCAACGACACCATTTCGTTGTAATAATGCTTGGCCAACTCCTTGTTAATAACCGGTGCCGACAGACTTCCGGTACTTTCGGATTGCATGCCAAAGTCGATTTTACCCCTTTGCAAACGCTTGCTTAGTAGCGATCTCAAACTTGCTTCTTTTTCGCGAAATTCCTGCGAAGTGCGAAGGTTTAAATCCAACTGCTTACTGTTGAGCGTTCTTATTTCAACGGTTACTTTTCGGAATGGGGTTTCTATCACCTCTTTTCCGAACCCTGTCATAGATTTTAACATGCTTTCAAATTCAAATGGTAAATAAAAGGTTAAAAGTAAATTAATTCCTAAAAAGAGCGTTAGAATGCCATGGTTTTTTTCAGGGATTTCAATTGAAATTGGCAGCTGAGCCAACCTCTATTTTATCATGATGAGGAAGATATTATTTTGTTTTATATCATGTTGAGAGTTGTTCTATTCTCAGAAATCTCCCCTCTACAAAAAATTGTTATTAAAAGATGAACACCTGCATTTCATGGTTTTCGGTAACCTTACCGCGAAACATGCCGGAAGTATTAAAGACCAGGGAGATGTTACCCTTGTGATCCACGGCAATAATACCGCCATCACCACCGGCACTTTTCAGTTTATGCATCACCACTTCGTTGGCTGCTTGCTGCAGGGTCATGCCCTTGTATTTCATCAGGGCACCAATATCGTAAGCCACCGCGTAACGGATAAAATACTCGCCATGCCCGGTGCACGATACCGCGCAAGTGTTGTTATCGGCATACGTACCGGCTCCAATGATGGGGGAGTCGCCAATGCGACCATGCATTTTCATGGTCATGCCACCGGTGGAAGTACCGGCAGCCAGGTTGCCATGCTGATCCAGTGCCACGCAGCCCACCGTGCCATGCTTGTCACCCTTTTCCATCCGCTTTTTTTCCCTCTGATAGCTGTCCCATCTGCTTTGAGTAAAAAAGTAAGAGGGATCCACCATGTCAAGCCCTTTTTCTTTGGCAAAGGCATCGGCACCATTGCCCGACAACAAAACATGAGGTGATTGTTCCATCACCGCCCTGGCGGCAAGAATGGGGTTTTTTATTTTGCTGACTCCTGCCACGGCACCGGCTTCCAGGTTGCTTCCATCCATGATGGAGGCATCCATCTCGTTGGTGCCGTCAGCGGTGAATACAGCTCCTTTTCCCGCGTTAAACAGGGGGCTGTTTTCCATTACCATGATGGCGGCAGTAACGGCATCCAGTGCCTGGCCGCCGTTTTTAAGCACGGCTTCACCGGCCATCAATGCCTCTTCAAGTTTTGCTTTATAGGCTTTTCGCACCTCGGGGGGCACATTTTGGGGAGTAATATTTCCGGCTCCTCCATGGATGGCCAGGGCGTATTTTTGTTGTGAAAACGTGACTGCCGAGATGGCAATCAACAGCAATATCAGAAACGGTTTTATTAACTTCATCTGTTTATAATTTTGTATTCCATTCTTTTATGTTTTGTCGCGATTTTTGCTTCCTGCCCTTCGACACTCTTCGGTTGCTTTGGCACCCTTCGACAGGCTCAGGGCCTAGCTCAGGGGCCTAGCTCAGCAGCCAAAGCTCAAGGGTCGAGCTCAGGAAAAGGGGCAAAAATACCCCGCCCGAACGGTGGTCAGTCGGGCAAGTGCCAAAACAGATTCTGCCATTTTATTACCCCGGGTTAATCCCGATAGCTATCGCCCCGATAGTTATCGGGGGATGGCTATTCATATTCGACCCTTACGAGGGTCGTATACTCCATTCGTTCGTCCCCCGGGGTTTAGCCCGAAAGAGTAAAACTTGAATCTTACTATTTTATCAGCAGCCCGGCGATGTCTTTAAAACTGTAAAGGCCAAACATGTCGCCGGCTGTGATCAATACCACCACCACAATGACCCATTTTACAAATACAACACCTCGCTTTACAGCCATCCGCGAAGCGACCAGTGCTCCCACCACATTACCAATGGCAAGTACCAGTCCATACAGCCAGTTTATTTGGCCGTAGTACAAAAACACGAGCAGCGTAAAAGGAGCATAGGCAAGCACGATAAACACCTTGACAGCATTGGCCTTCACCAGGTCGAAACCGGCACCCAGCACAATACTTGCCAATAGAAAATAACCCACCCCCATGTGGATAAACCCGCCGTAAATACCAATTAGGAAAAATACCAGGTAAACTTTCCAGTTCAGAGGTCTTTCAACCACCTCGGCCCGTCCGTAAATATATTTTTGTGGTTTGTATAAAATAAAGACCAGCATAATCAGCATGATAATCCCAATGGCTTTTTCAAAAATATCCTCCCTGATATCAACCGCAAGCCACGAACCCAGCAAGGCGCCCAGTATGGCTGGTATTGAAAGGTACACCGCTTTGCGGAGTGGTAATATTTTTTGCTGCCGAAAGCTGGTGGTTGCCGTTAACGTTTGAATGGTGATGGCTATGCGGTTGGTACCGTTAGCAATTCCAGGTGGCAGACCCAGCATCATAAGGACGCTAAGCGAAATAATACTACCTCCCCCTGCCAGGGTATTGATAAAACCTACCAGCAACCCGGCAGCGATTAATGTTACTACTTCTGCCCACCCCATACTGTTAGGTTACTATTTGGTTTAAGATACTGATTAACTTGTCAATTTTAAAAGGCTTCGAAAGGTAATTATCCATGCCGGCTGCCAAACATTTCTCGGCATCTCCCTGCATGGCATTGGCTGTTAACGCAATAATGGGAACGTGCGTAGTAAGCGATTCCTCGAGCTTACGAATTTGGCCGGTAGCTTCATAACCATCCATTACAGGCATCTGGATATCCATTAATATGACATCAAACGATTGCTTTTTAAACATTTGGACTGCTTCCAGGCCATTGTTAGCAATCGTGACTTTCATGCCGGCTTTTTTCAGGCTGAAAGAACTAATTTTTTGATTAATCAGGTTGTCTTCAACCACCAACACATTAAGCATCTTATCCTTAAGCTTGTTGCTTTGAGGAGCAGCGTCGTCTTTTGGTAATTTCTGCGGAGCTTTTCCTTTTTTAAAGCTGGCCGTAAACCAAAAGGTTGATCCTTTCCCGGGTTCGCTGTCCACGCCAATTTCACCTTTCATTATTTGGACCAGTAATTTTGATATGGCCAACCCTAATCCTGTTCCCTCGTGGCGCTTGGTAGAAGAGGAGTCGAGTTGCGAGAAGCTCTGGAACAGTTTATTTTTCTTCTCTTCGGGTATTCCAACTCCGGTATCTTTCACCGAAACCTTGATGGTATGCCTCTCTTTGTTTGAACCTAAATTTTCCAGCGAAATTCGAATGTTCCCCTTTTCAGTAAACTTGATGGCATTATTAACCAGGTTGAGCACCACTTGCTTAAAGCGAAATTCGTCGCCATTAACATAAGCAGGAAGGTTTTTTCCCAGGTCAATATACAAAAGCAGTCCTTTTTCTTCCGCTCTTCGCGACAGGATATCGTAGATCTCCCTGATAGGTTTGTCTAGCCTGAAATCTTTATTAATAAAGTTGATTTTCCCGGCTTCAATTTTTGAAAAGTCAAGAATGTCGTTGATAAGCACCAACAGATTTTCGCCCGACGTGGAAAGGATATTAACAATGTCTTTTTGTTTTTTTGTTAACCTCGTTTCGTTTAAAATCTGGGCCATTCCCAGGATACCGTTCAAGGGTGTCCTTATTTCGTGGCTCATGTTGGCTAAAAACTGACTTTTGGTTTTGGTGCCTTCTTCGGCCAGAATTTTGGCTTTTTTAAGCTCTTCTTCGTAAATTTTGTTGCTGGTGATATCCCACGAAATCCCTACCAGTCCTATTATTTCGTTCTGGCTGTTTTTTACCGGTGCCAGGTTGGTGTTAAGCCAAAGGGTTTGGTTGTTTTTTTCAAGCTTCTCGGTAATATTGTACTCCTCCACCCCTTCTTCCATCACCCTCTTCTCGTGTTTGCTGTAACTGTTTAACAACAGGTGGCTAAAGGTTAAATTTTGCAGTGTTTTGCCAATGATTTCGCTTTCGGGCAGATCAATGAAATTGACAAACGATTTATTAACCAACACGTAGCGGTACGCCGTATCTTTAAAAAAAACAAATGCGGGAATAGTATTCAACAATATATCCAGTTCGTCGGCCCGTAAACGGGACTCTTTAATTACCTTGTGTAAATCGGAAGAGGTTTTAACCAAAAGGGAGTTGATGATGTTTTTGTCTTTCAGGGACTTCTTAAGTTGAAAGTCTTTAACTGCATCACTTTGTTTGAGCTTGTTGACATCATCAAGCATAGATGACTTTAACTTTTCGAAGTCATCAAAAGATTTTACCCTTTTTATTTTATCACTTAAATCGTCAAACAGGTTGCTCATGAATTTTCTATTTTACCCCTTTAATATAAACTAATGAATAAGTTTGGTTATAAAAGTCACAAACTTTACCCTGGTTGGTACCGATTTCGCCGTAGGTAAAAAACCCGTGTGTTATGTTTATTAAAAGATTCTGCAATTTCTTCCAGGGGAAATTCAACCGAAGCAAAAGCAAAGGCCAGTGTTGGTTTGAATTGGTCATTGGACAGCAGAGCAGCGAGTTTATTTTTAAACTCTACAATTGTTTTTGCTGAAAATGACCGTGTTTTCATGATTAGGCGTTTAGGTCAACAAATTTAGTAAAATATTGCTGCCTTTAGCCATTTAATACTGAATCTATTTCACTTTCTTTAAGGCCATCCCACCCTTGTGCTTTCAGGTCGATTGCCTGATTGTCGGCAGTAATAAGCCTTTTGCCATTTTCCGGTTCGGTCATATAACCAATAACAGAGACATCCTTTACCTTTAAAATCTTTTCGTAATCGGATTGCCTGATGGTAAATAGCAGTTCATAATCTTCGCCGCCATTCAGGGCTGCCACGGTGGGAACGATTTTAAACTCCCGGGCCACATCGTAGGTTTGCTGGTCGACAGGGAGCTTCTCTTCATAAATCATGCAGCCCGTGTTCGAGTTTTTACAAAGATGGAGCACTTCGGAAGCCAGGCCATCGGAAATATCAATCATGGAAGTCGGCATAATTTTCTGATCATGCAGCTGATCAACAATATCCACCCTGGCTTCGGGTTTAAGCTGCCGTTGAATGATGTAGTCGTTGCCACTCAACTCGGGTTGCATGTTAGGATTGGCCTGGAACACCCTTTTCTCTCTTTCCAACACAAGCAGCCCGATGTAAGCAGCTCCCAGATCGCCCGACACACATATCAGGTCGCCCTGCCCTGCACCCAAGCGATAGGTTATGTTGGGCTTTTCAACCTCACCAATAACCGTTACCGAAATAAACAAGCCTGCTTTTGAAGAGGTAGTATCGCCCCCCACAAAGTCCACCTGATAAAGTTTACAGGCCATTTTAATGCCTTCGTACAGTTCTTCAAGCGCTTCCACGGTATATTTAGCTGAGATGCCCAGCCCCACCACTATTTGTTTGGGCTTACCATTCATGGCAGCCATATCCGAAAAATTAACAATGGCTGATTTATACCCGAGGTGTTTCAAAGGGGTATAGGTTAAATCAAAGTGAACCCCTTCGATAAGCAGATCGGTAGAAACCAGGGTATGAAAACCTGCCCGGCCTTTAATCACAGCGGCATCATCGCCCACTCCTTTCACGGTGGTTTTTTGGGTGGTTTCAAAATCTTTGGTCAAAGTATCAATCAAGCCAAATTCTCCCAACTCGGCTACTGTAGTCAGTTTTTCACTGTTCATTGTATCTTGTTTTTCGGTATTACAAACTGTTTTATCATCTTTTACAAAAGTAGCTAATCTGGTTGGATTAAGTAAAACTAAAAAACCCCTGCCTTTTGTAAGACAAGGGTAATAGTACCTTTTTACGCGACACCGGGATAGCCCGGAAAAATATGGTTACGCTTTGGCTCCTTCAACAACCAGTTTTCCTTTGTAAAAAAGGTCACCATCAACGTAGTAAGCACGATGATAAACATGAACAACACCGGTTGTAGGGCATGTGGCCAGCTGAGGAGCTGTTGCTTTGTAATGGGTTCTTCTTTTATCTCTTCTGGTCTTCGAAATTTTTCTTTTAGGATGTGCCATTTCTTTATGTTTTAACTGTTACTAATCAAGTTTAATATTTTTTAATGCAGCCCATCGCGGGTCTGAATCTCTTTTACCGTGTTTTTCAATCTGTTTAAGCATCTCAACATCGCAGGTACTGTTTCCCTTTTCATCATCGGGATGCACATGCTTTAATGGAAGCAATAAAACAATGTATTCGTAAAAATAGTGCCTCAGGTCGAAAGCAGCCTGTTCAAAGGGAATAGTAATAATTTCGTCGGAAACCTCTTCGGGCTCCTCCCCAAACTTAACAATAAGCTTAAAACTCCCTTCCAGAGGTTGCGAATACTTTTCTAAACAGCGGTCGCAATCTAACTCAACCTCACCCTTCAGCATAAAATCAAGGATTAGCATGGTTGACTCTTTAATCATCTCAACCGCTGCCATAACCTTGCCTTTGGCTATTTCGGAATACGAAAGACTTTGAAAGAACGTATCTCCGATTTCAAAATCAAATTGATGAGTTCCTAAACCCAATCCCTTGAAAGGGATTTCATAATCACTACTACCGCTCTTTTTCATCCTCTTCTCTTCTAAAATCGGGCGGCAAAAATAGTTACAATTATTGTTATAAACAAATTTAAGTTAAACCTTTTTTCTTTTAGCCGGTATAATAGTTAACCGTCTGTTTTATTGAGCAGTAGCTGTTACTGTTTTTAAACCATATAAATTATTGTAAATGCATACTATTGCCTATTATTTGTGGTCAGAATATATATTTTTGCACCATTAAAATTTAAAGCTATGATGTGGTTTAACAAAATGGTAGCTGCCATGCTGCCTCTTATGCCAAAGAATTTGGTTTGGATTTTTTCAAAAAGATACATTGCAGGCACCAAGTTAAGCCAGGCGGTATCCATTTCGCAAAAGTTAAATGGTGAAGGCTATATGGTCACCATCGATTTATTGGGCGAGTTTATTGAAGATTTGTCGGAAGCCACTAAAAATAAAGAGGAGTACCTTAATATTGTTGACACCATTCAAAAAAATGGCATCGATGGCAACTACTCGTTAAAACCCACCATGTTTGGCCTGCTGCTTGACAAGGAGGTGGCCTATCAAAATATTCGCGAGATTGTTAAAAAAGCTGTTGAGTATAACAACTTTGTCCGTATCGACATGGAAGACTCTTCGTGTGTTGACATGGAGATAGAGATTTACAGAAAGCTGAAAAAAGAGTTTCCAAAAAATGTTGGCTTGGTAATGCAGGCTTACATGCGCCGCACCATGAACGATTTACAATCGATGATGGACATGCATACGAAAGAGGATCCTTTGAACTTCCGTTTATGCAAGGGTATTTATGTGGAACCTGCTTCCATTGCGTACAAAAAATATGAAGAAATCAATGCACATTACCTTGAGGATTTGGAATTTCTATTGAAAAACGGAGTTTACGTCGGCATCGCCACCCACGATACACCGCTGATAGAAGGCGCTTACAAACTACTTGAAAAATATCAGGTTCCTAAAGACAAATACGAGTTTCAAATGCTATACGGGGTAACCCCGGCCTTGCGAAAGTCGATTATCGACAAAGGCCATCGCCTCAGGGTTTACGTGCCTTTTGGAAAAGATTGGTTTGCCTATTCCACCCGTCGGCTAAAGGAAAATCCCAAGATGGCCGCTGAAATCATGAAAGCATTATTTGTCAGAGGCTAATCGTTTAATAAGGCTGCAAGACCTCCGTTCAGCGTAGGGCAAAAATTATGCTTCGGCTTATTGCTTGAATAACAAATTTTTTTTATCTATCTTTGCACTCCCAAAAAAACTAAAAGCATCGATATGATTAAAAAGAGGGTTCTATTTGTAGCTCAGGAAATTACCCCATACCTTCCTGAGACCAACATGAGTAAAATTTGCCGTTTTCTGCCACAGAAAACCCAGGAATCAGGAAAAGAGATAAGAACTTTTATGCCGCGCTACGGTTTGGTTAACGAGCGCCGAAACCAACTTCACGAAGTGATTCGCCTGTCGGGTATGAACCTTATTATCGACGAAATCGACCACCCGTTAATTATCAAGGTGGCCTCCATCCAGCAAGCCAGGATGCAGGTTTATTTTATTGATAACGAAGATTATTTCCACCGCAAGTTTCTTTTTAAAGATAAAAACAACAAGTTTTTTGAAGATAATGACGAGCGGACGGCCTTTTTCGCCCGGGGGGTGATGGAAACAGTTAAAAAACTGGGCTGGGCACCCGACATTATCCATCTTCACGGGTGGTTTAGCATGCTGGTACCCTTTTACGTGAAAACCCTTTATAAAGACAACCCGATTTTTACCCACGCCAAAATTATCCTTTCGTTGTACGATGATGCTTTTACTGATACATTCAGTAATAATTTCGCCAAAAAAATAATGGTTAAAGGAATGGACGAAAATCTTTTTCAACATTATAATAATGCCGATTATCACACGTTGATGAAAGGTGCTATCGAGCTAGCGGATGCATTTATCATGGGAAGCGAAGAGATTGACCCCAAGATATTGGAAGCTGCCAAGGCTACCGGCAAACCGATTCTCGATTATCAGAATGAAGAAGATTATCACGTGAAGTACAATGAGTTTTATGATCAAATTATCGGAGAGTAGAAAAATAAACAGTGTTGCCCTGATGCGCAAAAGCCTGTTTATATTACCCCTTGTTTTCCTTTTGTTATTGTTTTCGTGTAGAAAAAGCCCACACACCATCGGCGCTTCCATACTACCCGAAAATGCCCAGCTTAAAATTGTTTACGGTTATTGGGATGGCCTTTACGGTCACTCGGTGATAGTGGATTCCGTGAGAACCGATGAGCTCCCGCGAAACATGCTTGGCAGCATGCACGACTCTGTGTTTGGCGTTACCACTGCCAACATTGCCGCGCAGATTACCCTTACCTCTAACGGGGTTGATTTTGGCGCGAACCCTCAACTGGATTCACTGGTCTTGTATTTGCGTTATAATGGCGAAATTTATGGCGACAGCTCAACCGTACAACATCTTCATATTTACGAACTCAGTGACGATATTTATTTAGATAGCGCTTACCACTCCAGGAGTACCTTTCAGCATTACGATGTTGATTATGCCGACTTGAGCTACAAACCTGCGCCGCACGACAGCGTCGTTTTCGGAGAAGGTGATTTGGCCGATACCGCAGCACCTCAAATGGTCATTAGCCTGAGCAACCTGTCTCCCGAGCTGGGACAAAAGATATTAAATGCCGACACCACCACCCTAGACTCTGACAGCGCCTTTCGCGAGTATTTCAAAGGCCTCTATTTTGAATCGGAGCCGGTGGTTTCAAAAGGTGCCATGTTTGCCGTTAATTTTTTGGCAAGCGGTGCACACGGGTCGCAGCTGATGCTATATTATCACAACGATGAAGATGATTCTTTAAGTTATCGCCTTAGCGCTAATATAACCACCGCCCGTGCCAACAACTATGTGCATAACTACAGCTCCTCTCCTGCCGATTTTAAGCAACAGGTGCTTGATGGGGATACATCGTTGGGATTTGAAAAATTGTATGTTCAGGGTGCAGGAGGTGTAAAAACCATCCTCAGGGTGCCCGACATAAAAGACTATACCGACAGCAGCCGAATTGCCTTTAACGAGGTTAAACTCTTCATTCCCGGGGCTACCACCCCCCTGATTCCTCCCGAGCGATTGGCGCTGGTAGAAAGATCCGGCGACAGCACTTATATCCCTTTAATCGATCAGTATGAAGGCGACAGCTATTTTGGCGGCACTTACCAAAGCAGCACCAACGAGTACGTTTTCCGCATTACGCGGTACATGCAAAGTCTTTACTCGGGTGGCAGAGCTAACCAAGGACTATACTTGTTTGTTTCGGGTGCTTCCATCAATCCTGAAAACTTTGTGATTAAAGGCAATAAATACGAAGGAGATACTACGGGAATGCGTATGGAAATTATCTACACCAAGTTGGACGATACAAACTAATTTGTACATTTGTCTAACTTTTTTTTAAACGTTTTTACTTATACTTTTTATTCATGTGTGGAATTGTTGCTTATCTGGGATCGAAAGATGCTTACCCTATTCTTATTAATGGATTATACAAGCTTGAATATCGTGGTTACGACAGTGCAGGGGTAGCCATCCTTGACAAGGAACTATCGGTGTACAAAACCAAGGGGAAAGTTTCTAAACTGGATCAATTTGTTGAAGATAAAAACACCGGCGGCTCCATCGGTATCGCCCACACACGGTGGGCCACCCACGGTGAGCCAAACACGGAAAATGCCCATCCTCACTATTCGATGAATAAAAAGATTGCCATTATTCACAATGGCATCATCGAGAATTATGCCACCCTGAAAGAGGAACTGAAAGGAAGGGGATATACCTTTAATTCGGAAACCGACACCGAAGTGCTGGCCAACCTTATCGAGGATGTGATGCACAACGAGTCGTGCTCGCTGCAGGAGGCAGTCCTCATCGCCCTGAACCAGGTGGTGGGTGCCTACGCGTTGGTGGTTATCTCGGAAGGAGAACCCGACAGCCTTATTGCAGCCCGAAAAGGGAGCCCCATGGTGATAGGTATAGGTGGTGACGATGATTTTTTTATCGCTTCGGATGCCACGCCCATTATAGAATACACCAAAAATGTGGTGTATATGAATGATGAAGAGATTGCCATCCTGAAAAAAGGGGAACCTCTTAAAATAAAAACCATCGCCAACAAGGATAAAACCCCTTACGTGCAAGAGCTGGAGTTTAACCTGAATGCCCTTGAGAAGGGAGGTTTTGAACATTTTATGCTCAAAGAGATATACGAACAACCCACTTCCATACGCGATAGTTTGCGCGGCCGTTTGCGAGCCAAAGAGGGCGTAGTTTCGCTGGGGGGTATCGTTGATTATGAACAAAAGATCGTGCATGCCAACAAAATCATCATGATTGCCTGCGGGACTTCGTGGCATGCCTGCCTGGTGGGGGAATACCTGTTTGAAGACCTTGCCCGGATACCGGTGGAGGTGGAATACGCGTCCGAATTTCGTTACCGCAACCCGATTATTACCGAAAACGATGTGGTTATTGCCGTATCACAATCGGGCGAAACAGCCGATACGCTGGCAGCCATTGAACTGGCCAAAGAAAAAGGTGCTACCGTTTTGGGGGTTTGTAACGTGGTGGGTTCTTCCATTTCGAGGGCAACCCACGCGGGCTCTTATACCCATGCCGGCCCTGAAATCGGGGTGGCATCTACCAAGGCCTTCACGGCACAGGTTACCGTGTTAACCATGATGGCCTTGCGCATGGCTCAGCTCAAGGGCACAATTCCGACGTCGCGATTCATGCAGCTGTTGCACGAAATGGAAGCTATCCCCGACAAGGTGGAAGCAGTGCTCAACGACGACGGGGTGGCCAAACAAATTGCAGAAAAATATCAACAAGCCACCAACTTTCTCTATCTTGGCAGGGGCTATAACTTTCCTGTGGCTCTCGAGGGTGCTTTAAAACTGAAAGAGATATCGTATATTCATGCTGAAGGCTACCCTGCCGCCGAAATGAAACATGGCCCCATCGCGCTTATAGATAAAGATATGCCGGTAGTTTTTATTGCTACCAACAACGTGATTTACGAAAAAGTGGTTAGCAATATTCAAGAGGTTAAGGCCCGGAATGGCAATGTAATTGCCATTGTTACCCAGGGTGATAAAGTGGTTAGAGGACTGGCCGATTACGTGATTGAAATACCCGCAACCGAGGATATGTTTGTGCCATTGCTGGCTTCGATACCCCTACAAAAACTTGCGTATTATATTGCCGTGATGAGGGGATGCAACGTGGATCAACCACGTAACCTGGCCAAGTCGGTGACGGTGGAATAATGTTTATTTACAAAACGAATCCAATCCAATGAATAAAGGAGATGTTTCTCATTTTCTTCGCGTGGCCGGTTTGATGCACCTAACAGACAAGCTGCGATACCATTTTTACAAGATAAAAAACTTCAACAAAAACAGCCGCTTTAAAAAGCAGCATCCAACGATTAAGCTGCCCCCCGATTATTACATCTACGAGTCCTTTCAAATTGACTACGAAGAGTATTACCTTAAAAGTCGTGAATCGGCTCGATGGATAGTTAGTTTTTTACAAAAATACAAACCTGTCGGCCCTTACAACATCCTGGACTGGGGTTGTGGCCCGGGGCGCATTATCAGACACCTCCCTGACGTGTTAGATAAAGAGAGCCGTTTTTTTGGTACCGACTATAACGCCGCGTCTATCAAGTGGTGCAAGGCCAATCTTCCTGACATCGATTTTAACCTGAACGGCCTGGAGGCAGAGCTGCCCTACGATGATGGTTTTTTCGATTACATTTACGGCATCTCCATTTTTACCCACCTTTCCGAAAAGATGCACCACGAGTGGATGGTTGAACTACACAGGGTGTTAAAGCCGGGCGGTATTCTTATGCTGACACTCCATGGAGACGCCTTCATGCCCAAGTTATCAAAAGCGGAATTAGCTGAATACAACGCGGGCAATATAGTCGTTCGCGGGAACGTGAAAGAGGGACACCGAACCTTTGCCGCTTTTCATCCAAAAGCTTTTACCGACCGGTTGTTTAAACCGTTTGACGTGCTGGAACACATCGCTCAAAAAGCAGGCACGGGCAAACCCCAACAAGATGTTTGGGTTGTGCGGAAGAGATAGAAAAGGTAAAAAGCCCTCACTTTGGTTACGACAAATGGTATGAGTATTGGCATATTAAATAGTAGATTCCCGTTAAATCGCCATACAAATAATTCGAGCTACAAACCTTGATATTTACAACTTTCCCTGCCATTTCTGACACAAAATGTTATGCACTGTCGTTAAACACGCTTTAAAATCTTATGCTCATTATTCAAGCATAATGTTATATACTCCGCTAAGTAATATTTTTTTTGATGGCATTTCTCCCTTTAATTCAACGTAACTATTGGATTTGCGACCAATATCTACTTTCATTTTTTTAACGTAGTAGATTGAATCATCTTCCTTTTCAAGGAGTAAGATGTAAAAGTCATGTTCCGACTCGAGAATAGCAGCTTCAGGTACAGCCCATGTAGTATCAGCAGAAGTGTAAATATCACCTTCGACAAATTGATTGCTAACAATATTTCTATTGGTTCGGTCCTCAATTTTGGCATAACATTCTATCGATTTAGAATCAGACATAATAGTTTTACCAATAGTATTCAAAGTCGCATAGTATTTTTCCGCTTTATAAGCATTAAAATAAAACTCCACTTTTTGTCCGGGTTTAATTTTATGTAGGTCTTTTGCAAAAACAGAAAGTTTTAGCTGAAATGAATCATTATCAATAATTTCTGCAATAGATTGCTGGGGTTCTACATACTGCCCAACAGCTACATGAATACTTGAAACGTACCCACTAATGGGTGATTTTACAGGAAATGATGAATAAAATGTCCCCGTTTCTATTTTTGCTGCATCAAGTCCCATTAAACTCAGTTGCTTTTTTAAGGCATTATAATTTGCTTTTTCAGCATAATATTTGCTTTTTGCAGCGGTATATTCTTTTATCGTCCCAATATTTTCTTCGTATAAACCCTTGGCCATTTTATAGTCGCTTTCTAATTTTGAAAGAACAGCTGAAGATTCGGCCAAGTCTTTTTGAATATTAATTAACCACTGACCTGATATTTCAAAAAGCAAAGCACCTTTTGATACCCTTTGGGCAGGACTATAATAAATTTTATCGATAATACCGGGTATTGGTAAACTAATTTTAACTTTTCCGTTAACAGAGGGGGTAATAACACCGGTACAATACACCTTGTCAGCAAAAGGTTGTTGGCTCGGTTTGCCTATTTTCATTTTTTCTGCTTCGAACTGCACTTTTGAAATCCTTATTAAACCTAAATCACCATCCGCCTTTTGCGCGGGTTTATTCTTACACGAAATCACTAAAATACTAAGAACAAAAACTACTATTATTTTAAATTTCATATCGTCAGTCCTTTATATTGAAAAATACTTTATCTCTAAAACTGCTTTATTGAACATTAATAGGTGCTCCAAATAATCAATTCGAATTTGAATTGCTGTTTCATAACTATTGACAAATTTGTAAAAATCAATTTCTCCCAATTGGTACGATTTTAAAGCAGTATGCAACATCTCGTTCATTAGGGGTTCGCCCGACGTTTTATAATTGTCGAGTTGGGATTTATATTTTAACATTTCGCTAAAAAGTTGATTTAATTTATTCTTTATCAGGTCTATTTGATAATCGGCCGAAAGTTGCTTTGCATCGGCAGATATTTGCATGGCATTTATTTTCGATTTTGTACTTCCGTAAAACAGAGGTAAGGCCAGACCTACTTGAAAGCCATGATAGTTTTTATTGTTTTGATAAGAATTTTTCCCCATAAAATAATTGATATTAAAATCGGGAAGCCGCTTGTTCTTCTCCACCTCTATCAACGAATAATAATAGTCCGATTCAGATTTTAACACCTCAAAAGCAGGCAATTGTTCGATAAGATTATTTGTTTCAGGTATTGGATTGATATTTCGGGAAATCGTAAAATCCCCGGTATAGTTCATTAAAACTATTAATTTTTGATAGGTATTATCTATGTCGCTATTTATGGCGTCAAGTTGAATTTTCGATTGATTCTTTTTTGCTTTGATATTCATTGCTACCAAACGACTAACATCACCTTTTTCGGCTCTTTTTTCTGCATCAATAAGTAGTTGTCCATAAATACTGTCAAGTTTACTATACAAAGCTTGTTTGTTCAAAAGGGTTTGATATTCGAAAAATGCAAACGAAACAATTTTGGCTAATTCATTTTCCTTGTTCTTCAAATTGGCTTCTGAAATATTTACCTGAATTTGCTTTGATTGCTTTTCTGCCGAATAGAATGTAGGAAACTGAAAGCTTTGCTCAATTCCGAAAACAGCCAAGGGATAACCGTTTTCAGCAATATTGTTTTGGTCGTAACCATAACTAAACACCGTTTTGTCGGGATCAAAAGCTGTCTTTTGCAACACTTTGGCTTGTTCTACACCCAAATGGTAAGCTGCAATTTGTTTGTTATTTTGCAGGGCAGTGTCAATGGCCTGATTCAGTTCAAATTCAGGAACCTGTCCGAATGACGAAATAGCAGGAATACACAATAGCAGAAGTAAGGTTACAGCTCCTGCGCGAATAAAACGCAAAGGAAACAGTTTAAGCCCTTTCACATTATAAAAAATTTCGTACAGCAAAGGCAAGGCTATCATGGTAAGCATAGTAGAGGTAATAAGGCCTCCAATTACGACTGTGGCAAGAGGCCGTTGCACCTCGGCTCCGGCACCTGTCGAAATAGCCATGGGTAAAAAGCCCAAGGCATCAGTAGCAGCTGTTAGTAAAACCGGACGTAAGCGATTTTGGGTACCGGTTAATATTAAGTCTCGCATATTTGTAATTCCTTTATTTTGTAGCTCCTTAAAATGCTCAATAAGCACAATGCCATTCAATACAGCAATACCAAACAAGGCAATAAAACCAACACCTGCAGATACACTGAACGGCATTCCCCGTATCCATAAAAGCATTACACCGCCAACTGTAGCCAATGGAATGGCTATAAAAATCAACAAGGCATCTTTAAATGATTTAAAGGCAAAATGCAGAAAGATAAAAATCAAAAGTAAAGCAACAGGAACAGCCAACATGAGTCGCTTTTTTGCACTTTGTAAGTTTTCAAATTGACCGCCATATTCTATAAAATTTCCGGCTTTAATCTTAATATTCTCTTCAATCAACTTTTGGACATCCTCAATAACCGATTGCAAATCCCGGTTGCGAACGTTAACGCTTACTACAACACGTCGACGGGCATTATCGTGCGATATTTTAGCCGGGCCTTTGGTATATTCAATGTTGGCCAATTCACTGAATGGTATCATTTGACCCGTTGAAACGGGAACCTGCAAATTACGAATATTGTTAATGTCTGTTCGGCTTTTATTGTCTAATCGAATTACCAAATCAAAACGTTTTTCACCCTCGAAAATAACACCCGCTTTTTTTCCGCCAAACGCTGCCGACAAGGTAGTATTTAAAGTTTCTATATCGAGACCGTAATAAGCTATTTTGCTTCTGTTGTAGCTTATTTTTATTTGAGGAAGGCCTTCGGTTTTCTCTACAACAACATCGCTTGCTCCGGGAACACCGGCAATCAGTTTTTGTATTTCTTTGGCCTTTTGGTCAATATAATCTAAATCTTCGCCAAATATTTTTATAGCAATATCTGAACGTACTCCGGTAATAAGTTCGTTAAAACGCATCTCTATGGGTTGGGTAAAC
>JANTGU010000015.1 GCA_024762735.1 Bacteroidales bacterium
TTCCCTGGTATATTTTACTGGGGCTTTGTACCGGGTTCGTGTCGCTGTACTTTACCAAAACAACCCTTTATGTCGAAAAACAGATTAAATCGGTTAAAAAAATGTGGCAGCGGGTGTTGCTGGGCAGCTTCCTGGTGGGTGTTTTGATATTTGTTTTTCCATCGTTGTACGGCGAGGGCTACGAGTTTTTAAGGGAGCTTATCAACGGGAAAACACAGATGGTTATCAATGAAAACCTGTTTGGAAAGCCACATGCTGCCAGTGTCATTTTGATGTTATTAACGGCGATCGTTTTTATCAAGGTTATTGCCATGGCCTTAACCTCGGGCTCGGGAGGGGTAGGAGGTATTTTTGCCCCTTCGCTGTTCGTGGGGGGTATTTTTGGCGGCGTGTTTGGTGAATTAATCAACCTGCTTCCTTTTGTACATATACCTGTGAATGCTACTGCCCTGGTGGGTATGTCGGGGGTGATGGCCGGCGTGATGCACGCGCCCCTGACCGGAATATTTCTTATCGCTGAATTTACCGGGGGATACAGCTTGTTTACGCCGCTTATTATCACGGCCACGGTCTCCTACCTGACCATCATGTATTTCGAACCCCACTCGATATATACTAAACGATTGGCCGAACGGGGCGAACTGCTAACCCATCATAAGGATAAAGCCGTGCTGATGATGATGAATGTGAAGTCACTTATAGAAACCAATTTTAAAACCATTCATAAAGATGCCACCCTGGGCGATTTGGTCAAGGTAATTTCTCAGTCGGAAAGGAATATTATTCCTGTGGTGGATGATGACAACACTTTTTTCGGGCTTGTATTTGTGAATGATATCAGGAATATAATTTTTAAACCTGAATTGTACGATAAAGTGTACGTGGAAGAGGTGATGTTTATGCCCGACCCCATTGTTTCGCCCAATGAAAATATGGAGTCGGTGGCACAAAAGTTTCAGAACTCCCGCAACTACAACCTGCCGGTGGTAGACAAGGGGAAATATATTGGTTTTGTTTCGCGCGCCCGTGTTTTTTCTACCTACCGTAAATTGCTGGAAGAAATATCTGACGAGTAAGGGCTTTTTTATTTTTTCTTTGCAATAGCCTGGTTCAGGGTTACAAATTTTTTAATCTCAAAGAATAACATAGAATTAAAAGTTTTTTCTAACTTTGTTGATTAACCTTTACCTTTCTATGTTAAATAAGAAACTGCTCATACTATTTGTTGTTGTTTTATCAACTCCTACGTTGTTTGCCGACGGATATTTGCGCTTTTCCTATTACGGTTCTGCTGACGGACTTAGCCAAAATACCATTAACACAGTTTTTAAAGATAGCCAGGGCTTTATGTGGTTCGGTACCAACGACGGGCTAAACCGTTTCGATGGGAAAACCTTTAAAGTATTTCAACAAAGTCATTCAAAAGCCAACAGTATAGGGGCAAACGGGATAACGAGCATAACCGAAGACGCTGAACATCACCTTTGGATTGGAACCAGACAAAACGGGATAAGCATCTATTGTCCCGAAAAAGATAGTTTTGCTATACTTAATCACAAAGATAATAATCCCGAATCCATTGCGAAAAATTATGTATCAAATGTCCGTTTTATAAAACCCGGTTTGTTATTGGCTGGTTTTACAAACGAAAAAGTTGACATAATCAACACCAAAACCTTGGACATAAAGCATGTTACCTTACCCGGGCAGGATTCTGTGCTGCATTTGACCCGAACCTGTTTTGCAAAAGATGAGTACGGTAATATCTGGCTCGGGTCGGCATCCAAAGGACTGTTTTTGCTTGATACGGTAGTTTACGAGGTGATTCATATACCTCTTTTTGGTAAACACACCAAAATTGATAACGACGAACCGGTTGGGGTAACGGATATTAAAATTCTTGATAAAAACCATTTGATCATAGCTACTTCCCGGACAGGGATGATTTTATTTGATGTTATCAACCACACTTATAAACAAATATCACTTAATAATCCAAAAGATTATATGGAGGGTAATTATAATATTGTCAGCTCTTTAGAAATAATAAACGACAGTGTTATTTGGGCCACAACCTTTGATATTGGATTGGTTGAATACAACATTAACTCGGACAAAGCAACTTATTATAACACCTTTACCGGTAATAACAATTTGGCCTTTAACGGGTTTTTATCGATTTACAAGGACAACCAGGGAATTGTGTGGTTAGGAAGCAACGGGATAGGGCTCTATTATTTTAACCCCCAGTCAGCCTTATTTATCACCTCCAACAATAAAACTACTCAAAAGCCACGCTTGCATTTCAGCAGTGTAAGGTCCATTTATAAAAAGGGGAAATTTCTGTTTGTGGGGGGCTATGCAGGTCTCGACAGAATAGATTTAGACAGCAAGCAGTGCACCGGTATTTTCACTCAATCTATCCCGTATCATATCACTGAGCTTCCGGGTGACCCGGGATTTTTGTGGATAGCCCAGGAAGGAGGAAGTAATTTACTCAGGTTAAACATCCAAAACAACAGCATTGAACAGATTCCTACGGTAGATCCGAAAAGTCCTGATAATTTGTTTCCCTTTTTTAAAATTCTGCCTTACAACGACTCGTGTCTTTGGCTAGGAAACATTCGGGGAAACCTGATGCTTTATAACTATAAACTCCATAAACGGGTGAAAATATTTTCTCCTGCCACCATACCCGGTTTTGTCGGGGGTAGTCTTTTGGCACTTTATTATCGGGCTGACAAAAACCAACTGTGGATAGGTTCTATGACAGATGGTCTTGCCGTGATAAATCCTGATAATGGAAAACTCATTTATCGTTTCAATGACGTGGACACCGGAGCTTCGCGACACTATGTTAATGCCGTTAAAACCATTGTGGAAGATCGTAAAGGCCATATTTGGATTGGTACCGGAAATGGCTTGTATCAATTTAATGATAGGACAGCATCTTTCACGGGATATTTTACTTCCGATGGTTTACCCAACAACACGGTTTACGCTATTTTGGAAGACAAACAGGGATGTTTTTGGCTGAGTACCAACAAGGGGATATCGAGGTTTAATCCCGAAAACGAATCATTCCTTAATTTTGATAGTAAATTTGGCCTGCAGGATGACGAGTTTAACGCCAATGCTTATTTTAAAGATAGCACCGGATTTTTTTGTTTGGGAGGGATTAAAGGCATTACCTGGTTTTATCCTGATAAATTTACTATGGATACGCTCAATACTAAAACAGTAATCACGGAGGTAACTATTAACAATAAAACCGTACCTGTATCTTTAATCAATTCGGGAGCACCACTGGAAATTCCTTTTCAAACTTATAATGTTAGCATTACTTTTTCCGGATTAGATTACCTTAACCCTGCCAGTATCAATTATCGTTATCGCATCAATAATGGCGTCTGGGTTTTGTTGGGTAACAAAAATAGTATCCATCTTGGAAGGACAGAATTTGGGTTGAATAAAATAGTAATCAACGCTACAAACACGGTAGGGCAGTGGAGCAAGCATTACGCTGAAATAGTATTAGATTTTAAAAGACCCGTCTACCTTAGGCTTTGGTTTATTGGCTTGATAGTTTTAATTATCGTGTTGCTGGGTATCGCTTATTTTTATTACCGGACCCTGGTATTACGAAGAAGGCAACGCCACCTGGAGTATGAAATCAATAAGGCAACCAAAGATTTAAAAAAGATACAGTCAAAACTGGAAAAAGAAATCAAGCACAAGGAAATCGTGGAAAGGCAACTTCGCGAAAGCAATGCCACGAAAACAAAAGTGTTTTCAATCATCGGTCACGATTTAATCAACCCGTTTAATGCCCTGCTGGGTTTTAGCGAGCTGCTTAGAGAAAACATTGAGTTTGCTTCAAAAGAGGAACTGAAATCGTATTCCAACGTGATGTACCATTCAAGCCATTCGTTGTTCGATATGGTGCAGAACATTCTAAATTGGTCCAGGGCGCAACAAAACAAAATTGTATCCTTTCCCGAAATGGTTAAGCTGCACGATTTGGTTCAGTTAGTTTTTAGTGCGCAAAGTCAGCATGCCAATTCTAAAGAGATTAAGCTGGTTAACAATGTTCCAAAAAACCTGGAAGTCTATTTTGATCGTAACATGCTGGAAATTATCATACGAAACCTGGTTTCGAATGCCATCAAGTTTTCACACAAAAATTCCTCCATCGAGGTGAGTGCCCGAAAGAATCATAGCAAGGTACTGGTAGATATAAAAGACGAGGGAATTGGCATGAGCCAGGCGCAGGTTGAAAACTTGTTTAATCCCGACCGAAGCACAAAAAAAACCGGTACCAACGATGAAAAGGGAACAGGGTTAGGGCTGCTGCTGGTAAAAGAGTTTATTAATAAAAATAAAGCCTCAATTCACGTGGATAGTAAGGAGGGAGAGGGCACCAGGTTTACTTTGGTTTTGAAGGCGGAAAAATACCAAGGAGCATAATCTAACAGGAAACGACAAGACACTCGATAAATCCTATTGTACATTAGATAAGGTAAGAAAACCCCTTTTTAAGGGAATCACGTAATTTAATATATCCATCATTGCCTTTACATTTTTAAAGATTCAAAATAGAAGATTTAATGTGATATAAATAACAGTAAAATAAGTGATAAACAGCATATATAGTTATTTTTTATCAACAAACAGCGTCCATATTCCGGTTTTCTCAGGGGCATATTTATTTAAACTGAAAATAAATTAACTATCTACATATATAGCGTGTTTTTATACAATATCAATTAGACTATTTTTGCCATCATAATTAGCTAATGATAAATTAAAAACATAGTATTATGGACTTGTCAGTCAGTTACTTAGGTTTGAAAATCAAAAACCCCATCGTGGTGGGCAGTTCCAGCTTAACCGCGTCGATTGAAAACCTGAAAAAGATTGAAAACAGTGGTGCCGGAGCTGTTGTTTTAAAATCAATCTTCGAAGAGGAAATCTTTTATGAATACCAAAGTATTCTTGAAAAAGAAAAAGATTTAGAATTTCCTGATGTTCGCTTTCTTGATTATTACGATTACAAAATCAAACAAGACAACATTAAAAAGTATCTTGAATTAATTAAAGAGGCAAAGAGCACTTTGAAAATTCCGGTGATTGCCAGTATTAACTGTAAAAGCTCCTGGGAGTGGAGTTTCTTTGCCAAGAAACTGGAAGAGGCCGGTGCCGATGCCATCGAGCTTAACATGTTCGTGCTGCCTTCTGATTTTGACCTTACCTGCAACAAGGTGGAAGAAACTTATCTTAAAATCATTGATAGTATTACCGCTGCTGTTAAAGTTCCGGTAGCTGCCAAGCTGAGTTACTATTCGGCTAATCTGGCTGCTTTCGTGAAAAAAGTTTCGGAAACCAAGGTGGATGGCGTGGTTTTATTCAACAGGTTTTTTCACCCTGATTTCGATATCGACAACTTCACGTTAGTGCCAAGCAATGTATTGAGTCGTTCTTCCGACCTGGCTATTTCGTTGCGTTGGATGTCGATTTTAGCAGGTCGTGTTGACAGTGACCTTATTGCTTCTACCGGTGTGCACGATGGGGCTTCGGTGGTGAAAGAAATTTTAGCCGGTGCCGATGCCGTGCAGGTAGTTTCATCGCTTTACAAACATGGCATCGAATCTATTGAAGATATGCTGCAGGAGTTACAGGCCTGGATGGAAAAACACGGCTTTAACAAAATTGATGACTTTAAAGGTAAAATGAGCCAGGAGAAGAGCCCGAACCCTGCCGAGTACGAAAGAGTTCAGTTTATGCGCTACTTTGAAGGTAAAAAATACAACCTCGGTTAATTAAAAAATTAATTTTTATGCAAGCATTAACATTGAATCAAAAACTGGGAAGGTTTATCGTGAATTGGGTATTCCTAATGTTGTTGTGGATTATGTTTACCAGTACGTTTGCTGCTCAGGAATTGATAGTTGGTGGGTTACTTACCATGATTATCTCGTTGTTAAGCATTCGTCTGTTCACCTGTTGTGATTTATCATTACTTAGCCCTGTTAAGATATTCTGGATGGTATATTACTTTGGTGTTTTTCTGGTAGCGCTTATTCAGGCCAACCTGGATGTTGCCCGCAGGGTAATATCCCCTTCGCTTCCCATTAACCCGGGTGTTGTTAAATTTAAAACCAAGTTGAAAACAAACTATTCAAAAATGGTTTTAGCCAACAGCATTACCCTTACGCCCGGAACGCTGACCATTGATGTGGTGGGTGACACCTTTTACATCCACTGGATTGATGTACAAACTACCGATCCGGAGAAAGCGTTCACAGAAATTGCCGAATCTTTTGAAAAAGTTTTATTAAAAATATTTTAATGATGACATACATTATTTATATAGCATTTTCGCTTATGGCATTGGGTATGATTATGTCAGCCATACGATTTGTTAAAGGCCCCACGGCTGGCGACAGGGTTGTAGCGCTCGACACACTTACCACCATTGGCGTATCAGCACTGGTGCTGCTTGCTTATGTGTTTCAGCGTTTTATTTACGTTGATGTTGCATTGGTTTATGCGGTACTCGGGTTTATAGGAGTAATTGTAATTGCCAGATATTTGGAGGGTGCGCTATGAGTATTATGGAAATTATCGGCGGCATACTGATTATTATTGGTAGTATATTCCTGTTCCTCGGAGCCCTAGGAATTTACCGTATGCCCGACATTTATAATCGTCTCCAGGCAGGTACCAAAGCTACCACCCTCGGAGCCATGAGTTTAATTCTTGGTGTTGGTTTTCTGGAGCCATCATGGATGCTGAAAAGTTTGGTTTTAATCATTTTCATTGCTTATTCCAACCCTATCAGCTCTCATGCGCTGGCACGGGCAACCTACCGTCGTGGTCACTATCCGCTTATTTTAAGCGATGATAAAGAAAACATGGATGCCTACCAGGAAGTAGTCCCTCACGAAAAAGAAAAGGAGGAAAAGGTATGATAGCATTTATTCTAATTCTGGTTTTACTTGTATTAATGATTGCCGCATCAATATATGCTGTAAGGCAAAAAGATTTGTTGTATGCTGTAATCGCCACGGGTATCATCAGCCTTATTCTTTCCATTCTGTTTTACCTGCTTCAGGCACCTGATGTGGCGCTGACCGAAGCAGCAATAGGGGTGGCATTAACCACCATTATTTTTGTGATTACCATTCGTAATACCGAAAGAATGGAAGTGGAAAAAGATAATAATAATAACACTAAACCAGCAGCGAAATGAAAAAGATATTAGTATTGTTATTGCTGGCTGTTGTGGGGTTTTATGTAGCCGAAACTTTTTTTGATATCGGTTTTGGAAACAGTCATTTTGTAAAAAATGAGGCTATTAAACCCGTTAAAGATATCTATCTGCAACAAACAGTGCAAGAGTTAAAAGTTTCCAACACGGTTACCAGTATCGTGGTTAACTTCAGAGGATTTGATACCTTGGGCGAGGTTACGGTACTGTTTCTTTCGGTAACTGCCCTTGGAAGTATTTTGTATAAGAAAAGGCACCACGTGGGTGAGCGGTCAGTATTGTTTTCTGCCAGTAGTATTGTTACTTCCGGTTCAAAACTGCTGTTTCCGGCCATCGTTTTACTGGGTGCCTACGTATTTATTCACGGACATCTGTCACCCGGCGGAGGTTTCCAGGGTGGTGTAATCATTGCCACAGGATTTTTATTGATGCTGTTGGCTTACGAAAACTACTCGGTTAGCCACAACGGCTTGTCCATCGTTGAATCGTTAGCAGGTATCACCTTTGCCGGTGTTGGTTTGCTTGGTTTTATGAATGGAGGAACTTTTCTTCAAAACTTCCTCCCTACGGGCGTTTTAAACGACCTGTTTAGTGGCGGTGTTATTCCTATTATCTACATCGCAGTAGGTTTTAAAGTAGCCGCCGAGCTTACCGGTGTTATTTATACTGTTTTAAACGAGAAAGGAGAGCAAAATGGATAGCACCTATTTTCAATATTTGGATTATGCCGTATATGGCACAGCAGTGTTGGTTATGCTAACCGGGCTGTATGCTGCCCTGGTAAAAAGGTCACTGCTTAAAATTGTCATCGGCCTGTCGATTGTCGATTCGGGGTTAAACCTGCTAATCGTTACCCTGGGCTATTTAAAAGGCGGTACCGCTCCTATCTTTTCAGCAGGTTACGACGGTACGCAAACAATGGTGGACCCCATTCCGCAAGCACTGGTACTTACAGCCATTGTGATTGGTTTTGGTGTTACCGCGGTTGCCCTTTCACTCGTAATCCGTTTATGGAGACATCATCATACATTATATATTGACGAAATAAAGAATTTAAAATGGTAGGAACACCGGTTTTATTTATAGCAATTCCCCTCTTGGCGGCCTTTTTGATTCCGCTAATTGGGATGGTTTGGAAAGAGTCGGTTAGGATTATACCCGGACTGGTTCTTGCTTATCTATTAGTATTAGCCATCAATCTTTTGAGCTATGTTACAGTTAACGGACCTATTGTAGAGGTTATTGCCGGTTGGGCTCCTCCTATAGGGATTAACCTTGTATTCAATGCTTTCTCGGGATTTTTGGTTACGATTATGGTTTTTATGGGGCTTTTGGTTTGGCTTTACAGCTACCGTTTTAAAAGCAACGTTGAATACGAAGCTGCCCGTAAGTATTTTCTCTTGTTAATGATGCTCGTTACCGGTTCGGTAGGCATTGTTTTGACAGGTGATATTTTTAACATGTTCGTGTTTATCGAAATCACGGGGATTTCGGGTTATGCTTTAACCGCCTTTTATACCGGTCGCGATAGTGCCGAAGCTTCCTTTAAATATTTAATGATGGGTTCCATAGCATCGGTGTTGTTGCTGTTGGCCATCATGATTATTTATTCACAACTCGGTACACTGAACATGGCTGACGTGGCATCAAAGATGCATCTGATGGATCCCAAGTTAAAAGCAGTATCCTTTATACTGTTTGTAATTGCCCTGGGTATCGAAGCCGAGGTTTTCCCGCTGAACGGTTGGGCACCCGATGCTTATGCTGAAGCTCCCGGCCCGGTAGGTGCTGCTTTTGCAGGTATTGTGGTTAAAGCAGCAGTTTATGCCCTGATTCGTTACACCTACACCATTTTTGATTTATCAGGAGCTTTCAACCTGTTAATCATTATTGGATTAATCACGCTGGTTGTGGCCGAGGTGGCTGCTATCCGTCAGGAAAAACTGAAAAGGATGTTGGCTTACTCTTCCATAGGGCAAATGGGATTGGTTTTGGTTTCGTTTGGTATTGGTACCAAGGAAGGCGTTTTTGCTGCCCTGTTTATCATGTTAAACCACGCCATTATTAAACCATTGCTCTTCTTTAGTGGAAGTTACCTGGTTTATCACTCCAAGAAAAAAATGATTTCTGATGTGGATGGTATGGGCAAGCTTGCTCCTTTGACTTCTATCTTGTTTACCCTGGGTGCTTTTGCCATCGTGGGCCTTCCGCCCTTTGCAGGGTTCTGGAGTAAATTATCGTTTTTAATGGCTGCCGCCGACAGCAACATGCTGCTCATCATCGGCCTGATTTTGACGGTAAGTGTGGTGGAGCTGGTATATTACATGCGCGTGGTGAACAGAATCTTCTTCTTTAAGCGGGCTACTCATTTACTGGCAAGACGTCCCACTTTTAATGCTTACGTGGTAATGATTGTTTTAGGCCTGATGATTTTGGGTATCGGTTTTTATCCCGACAGCGTTTCAAATTACCTGCATCATGCTGCCAACAGCTTATTCGATAAGTCTCAGTATATTCATAGTGTGTTAACTGCAACAATACAATAGGAGAACAAAGAAATGGACATGTTAACATTAATATTATTATTATTTTTAGGTGGGGCTATCGTTACCTGGTTAGGTGGCAAATTAAGCCCTGTCGTGGGCGATCTGCTGTTTTTAGCTACCATTATTATTCCTGCAGGGATGTTTTTTACAGGCGTTCCGGTTGGCGAGGTAACTCATTTACATGCACTCGGCCTTACCCTTACCTGGGGCTTAACACCCTTGAGCTATTTGTTCTCGATGATTGTGGTGGGCCTTGGCATCCTCCTCGCTATTTATGCTGTACCTTTTATGAAAGGGAAACAAAAAACGGGAGCCTTTTATTTTAACTTTACCCTGTCGGTGATGTCGATGCTGGGAATTCTTGCCAGCAAAGACTGGGTATCCTTCTTTATCTTTTGGGAAATTATGACCTGGTCATCTTACCTGATGGTAATTCTTAATGGTAAAGAGGTACAGCGCGTTGGGATTAAATATTTTATATTTTCAGCCATTGGTGCTTATGCCATGTTAATGGCCATGGTGGTTATGAATAGTCAACTGCATAGTTTTTTACTGGCAGACACGTTTAATAACTTCCAGCATTTAACTACCGGCAATCAAATATTAATTCCCATTTTGTTGTTGGTAGCCTTTGGTGTTAAAAGTGCCATGATGCCCTTGCATGTTTGGGCTCCCGATGCCTATAGCAACGCACCCATGGCCTATACCGGACTTTTCTCGGGTGCCCTGTCTAAAATGGGTATTTACGGAATGGTATTGGTAATGGTTACCATGATTAATCAATTGCCGGAGGGAACGCTGATAAGAGATATCATTGCCTGGATAGGTGGTTTTACAGCTGCTGCGGCAACCTTGTGGGCAATTACACAAGATGATGGTAAAAAACTCCTTGCCTGGTCTTCGGTTGGGCAGATGGGTTACATCATTGTCGGGGTTGCTATTGGAACGCCTTTGGCCATGCTCGCTGCCCTGTTTCTCGTGGTTATTCACGCCATGTTTAAGGGGAGTTTGTTTATGGTGGTGGGTGCCATCGAAAAACAAACCGGCACCACCGATTTTAAAGAGGTAAACGGCCTTATTAGAAAAATGCCCTGGACTTTTATTTCGGCGCTTATTTCGGTAATTGCCCTGGCCGGTATTCCTCCTTTGGCAGGATTTGTTTCCAAATGGATGCTCTACGAAGCTTTGATTCAAAATAACAATTACATATTGGTTATTTTATTGTTCTTTGCTTCCACGGCAGGTTTCTTGTACTGCTACAAATTCCTCCACGGATACTTTTTAGGACAAGAAGAACCGGAGTGGGCTCATGTAAAAGAAGCCCCGGTTGCCATGGTTATTCCTATGTTGCTGTTAGCTTTGGGAACTTTTGTTTTAGGTACATACCCTCAACTTTTATTTAAACCCATCGATGCTGCCTTACAGTATGTAGGATACGATGCTACCGGTGGTCGTTTGTGGGGCGAATCGCTACTGTTTTCGCAATGGGGTGATGTGGTTACCTTACAACCTATTTTGTATGTTGTGCTGGCTGTATTTGTTTTCTTTGCCCTTTTCCTGTGGTTTAAAGGAACCAAAGGAACCCGTTATGTTTCAACCAAAGATATCAGTACTTCCGGTGAGCTTCCTAAAGAGTGGGAAAACCTTACCTTCAAGGTTAACTTTATGCAACCTTTTGAGCGTGCTATCGAGCCTTTCCTGAAAAGACAAGTAGATAAATATTATACGGCCTTTGGTAACGGAATGGAAGCGCTGTTTGAATTTACCAGACGTATCTATACCGGTAATGGTCAAACATATGCAATTTACGCGGTTCTGTTTTTAGCATTGTTATTGCTGTTCAGAGTTAATTTGTTCGGATAAAAAATTATAGACAAATGGAATATATATTAATAAAAACGTTAGAGGCAATGGCCACATTTGTTCTCGCGTTTATCGTGGGGATGACTTACGGAGGAGTTGTTCGTAAAATTACCGGGAGAGCGCACAATCGTTTAGGGCCTCCCTGGTATCAGAACTTCATCGATGCCTTTAAGCTTCTTTCAAAAACCCGCGGAATTCACCACGGTGCGATGCACTTCCTGGGGGCTGCCTTTTTAATGGTTACCTCGGTGGTTTCGTTGATGATTATCCCTGTTTTGGCACCCGGCGGAGATGCCTGGTACAACAGCTGGTTTACCAATATGAATTTTAATGGAGACCTGATCTTCCTTATTTATATCATGACCTTTGGACCGTTGGGTATGGCCATGGGTGCCGGGCAAACCGGAAACCCGAACTCATCCATCGGGGTTACTCGTGGATTGAGTCAGATGGTAGGCTTTGAAATTCCCTGGGTAATGGCTTTGGTGGCGTTGATGATTACTTATAAAACAACCTCTGTGGTTGACTTTATGAACATCCAGCGCGAAACCGGTACCTGGCTCATGTTTGCCAACCCGTTTGCCTTTATTGCCGCTGTGTTGGCTATGCTGGGTATGTTCAGATATTCTCCTTTCGACATCGTGGGGGCCCCTACCGAGCTGGCATCAGGTCCTGTTTCGGAAAACGGTGGTAAATTTTTATTTACCATGATGTCGTCAGGGTCGGTATTTACCTTCGCAAAATTGGTGTTGTATGTCGATTTGTTTATGGGCGGAGCCAACAACCTGGTAATGCTCGTGGTAAAAACATTTCTGCTTTACATGATTCCCGTTTTATATGGCATAGTTAGTCCCCGTTATCGCACCGAACAAGCGGTAAGATGGTTCTGGGGATGGCCAACCTTTATTGGCTTGCTGGCTATTTTATATGCTGTTATATTTTAAAAATTATTGAAGAATGTATAACGATAAGAATTCAAAAAAGATAGTTGAGACAATTCAAAACTGGGCACGGAGCCACTCCGTTTGGGTGTTAGCCTACGGAACAGGTTGCGGTGCCATTGAAATTGCTCCAACCATGACTTCAAGATACGATGCCGAGCGTTTGGGATTCAGGGGTGCTGCCACCCCGCGCCAGGCTGATGTGATGCTCATTACCGGTTACCTGACGGTTAAAACCGTGAAAAGGGTAGTGCGTGTTTACGAGCAAATGCAAAGTCCTAAATATGTGGTGGGATTTGGTTCCTGTACCATCAATGGCGGCATGTATTACGACTCGTACAATACCATTAACTTACTCGACAGGTATTTGCCCGTGGATGTTTATATCAACGGCTGTATGCCCCGGCCTGAAGCAGTTATTGCAGGCTTGGCCAAGCTGCAGCAAATTATCCGCGAAGGAAAAGCCAATGGTGCCGAAAAATACCTTGAAAACCTTGAGTGGTATAAGGAGAATCAGCGTAAAATTGCTCCTAATTGGATTGCAAAAGCACCTGACTTAAACTGGTAAAATAACGATAAAGAAAAAGTTATGAAAGAGATAAAAGATAAAATGATTGCTCAAATTAACGCTGCGTTTCCCGAAGCGGTAAACAAAGCGTATGATGGCAATCGTTTGGATTTCACCGTTCATAAAGATGCTATTCCCGGTTTTCTTTCGCACATGAAAGATCAACTTGGTTTCAGACATCTTTCGCATATAGCTTATGTTGACTGGATTGAGGAGAATGAGTTTGAACTGGTTTACCTGCTTTGGTCACCAACCGATAAAGTAAAACTTTTTGTTCACACTCGTATCGACCGTGAAAATCCCGTAATGCATAATATTGATATGATTTGGCGTCAGGCTAACACCTATCAAAGAGAAATTAAAGAGATGCTGGGAATCGATTTTCCTGATATGGTAGCTCCCGATGAGTTTATTCTGGAAGACTGGGACGATATTCCTCCTTTCAGAAGAGACTTTGACACCTTAGAGTATGTAAACCGCACTTTCTGGCACCGTCCGGGACGGGAAGATGCTCAGGATGTGCGTGAAACCATCTCCAAACGTTCGGGTGAAGAAATTCCTGATTTTGCAAAAAAATACTCCAGATAGTTATGAGAGAAAAGGCAACAACATTATATTTAGGACCTCAGCACCCCGGTATTACCGGAAACATGATGGTGCGTTTGAAAGTGATGGGTGATACCATCGTGAGCGCTCAAACAGAGGTTGGGTACCTTCACAGAGCTTTTGAAAAATTGCAGGAAAGAAGAAACTGGCTGAACAGCTTTACGCTGATGTGCCGTTTCTGTGTGCCCGAAACCGATCCTATGGAAAACCTTTATGCCCGTGCGGTTGAATCACTCGATAACATTGAGGTGCCCGAGCGTGCAAAATACATCCGTGTGATGGTGCTTGAACTGGCCCGTATTGCTACCCAACTCATGTGGTATGCAGGACAAAACGGTTCGCTGGGACTTTATACCATGGGACAGTGGTCGATTGGTGACAGGGATTATATTCTTGATCTGTTTGAACAACTTACCGGTGGACGGGTATATCACATGTACCAGTGGCCGGGGGGTGTTCGTCGTGACCTGCCTGAAGGATTTGAGGGTAAAGTGCTCAGGACATTGGATTACTTGGAAAAGAGGTTAAAAGACTATGACGATTTGATGTTTTCCAACTCTATTTTCCAGAAAAGGACTCAGGGTGTGGGATACGTTCCTAAAGAGAGCATCATTGAACATGGTGTGGTAGGTCCGGTTCTTCGTGGTGCCGGTATCCGTAGCGACATCCGTATTGATGAACCTTACGAAGTGTATGATAAGCTGGATTTCGAAATTCCTACCCAGGAAGGTAGCGATATATGGGCAAGGGCATTGGTTCGTCGTGCCGAAGTGCACCAGTCAATCCGTATTATTCGTCAGGTGCTCGATCAAATGCCCAAAGGCGAATTTAATACCAGCATTCCAAACCCGATGAAATGGCGGGTGAAAGCAGGCGATACTTATGTAAGAGCTGAATCAGCTCGTGGCGAAGTGGGTTACTATGCTGTATCTGATGGAACCATCCACCCTCGCAGAATGCATTTACGTGGGGCTGCTTATGTTCATGCTATTACGCTGCTCGAAAACATTCTTCCGGGACAAAATGTGGCTGACGTTTCAGCCATTATGAACAGTCTTGGTACCTGTGCACCGGAGATTGAGAGATAAAAAGTATAGAGTGCCTGAAGTTTGGAATACCTGGAGTTGTTGATACAACAAGCGGACAAACAAAAAGGCAATCATTTAAAGAAGACAAAAAACAAAAACATAAAACAATGAGTTTTTTCGATTTACAAGGAACACTTAAGCCTCTTACCGCGCTGAAACAGTTCGGTAAAAAGCCTCATACCTTAAAAGATATCCCTTGGAAAAAACGTGAAGCCTCCGACAACTACAGAGGTTTGCACTTTAACGATATTGACGAGTGTATAGGTTGTGGTAACTGTTCTACGATATGCCAGAACGCGGCCATCGACATGATACACCTCGAAGGCGTTGAAGGTAAAAAAGGTGACTCTGGATTGCGTCCTCGCGTTGACAATGGCCGCTGTTGCTGGTGTGCTCTTTGTGTGGAAGTCTGCCCAACTGGCAGCCTAAGCCTTACCAAAGATTATATTTACGTTACCGAAGATCCCGACGCGTTTTTGTGGACTCCCGGGATAAGCAACCCTGATGGTGAAGAGCGCAAATCGTATGTAAGTACACATGAATTGTCGCTGAACCACTTTAATCGTATTCCCATGCCTGAACTGGAAGGTAAGGAGCGTATTAAATCGTTTGCCGAGGTGGTATTGGGCTACAACGAAGAGCAAGCTCGCGAAGAGGCATCACGCTGTATCAGCTGTGGTATCTGTACCGAAGTTTGTCCTGATCACATGCACATTCCGGAATACATTAATGCCATTGCTGCCGGTGACGATAAAGAAGCCGTTAAAATTATTTATGACAACAACCCGTTGCCGGAGATGTGTGGTAAAGTTTGTACCCGTCGTTGTGAAGATGTTTGTGCCATTGCCACCCGTGGAGATTCCGTGGCTATTCGCTGGCTGAAACGTTATGCTACAGAAACTGCGGCTACTGCTGACATCACACACGAGATTGTTAATCCTGAAATCAGAGAAGCCAATGGTAAAACGGTGGGTATTATCGGAGCAGGTCCTTCAGGCCTTACAGCTGCGTATTACCTGGCATTGCGTGGTTACGACGTAACCATTTACGAAGCCAGTGCCAAAGCCGGTGGTGCTACCATGTATGGTATTCCAAAATATCGTCTACCCATCGAGAGTTTGGAAAAACAGATTGGTTATATCCAAAGTATTGGTGTTAAAATTAAATTCAATACCAAGGTTGGAAAAGACATCTCCTTTAAAGAGATTTATGATAAATACGACTCTGTATTCATGGGCGTTGGATTCCCCGATGCATGGCCACTGGGTGTGGATGGTGATGATGCCGAAGGCTCCATGCAGGCATTCCGTTACCTCTACATGATTAATTCAGGTGAAAAAGTGGATATTGGCGATAAAGTGGTAGTTGTTGGTGGAGGTAATGTGGCCATTGATGCTGCCAGGGTTTCACGTCGTTTTGGTGCCGAGGTTACCATTCTTTACCGTCGTCGTGTCGAAGACATGCCGGCTGACTGGGAAGAGATTGAAGGTGCCGAAGATGAAGGCATCCATATCATCCCACAAGGTATCCCAACCAAGATTCATAAAGATGAAAAAGGTCATGTGAAAGCCATTGAATACCTGAAAGCCGAGATGGTTGCCGATGACAAAGGCGGACGTCCTCGTCCGGTTGCCATCGAAGGTAGCGAAACCGTGCTTGAAGCTACAGCTGTAATGGCTGCTATTGGTCAGATGGGTGACTACAGCTTCCTCCCCAAAGAGTTTGAAGAAAAGATTACCATCGAAAGAGGTCGGTTTGTTGTTAACGAAAAACAGCAAACAGGCGATCCTAAAGTATTTGCCGGTGGCGATGCCGTTAACCGTACCGCTGATGCTATTTCAGCTATCGCCGATGGTTTCCGCGCTTGCAAAGCCATCGATGAATATCTGAGTGGAAAATAATAGCGCAACTAACTTTCCCAAAGTTCCAAACTTCGCAACTTTCCCAAAGTTCCAAACTTTGGGAAAGTTTAGTTTAAGTTCCAAACTTTGGGAAAGTTTAGTTTAAGTTCCAAACTTTGGGAAAGTTTAGTTTTAAGTTCCAAACTTTAGGAAAGTTTAGTTTTATTTTCCAAACTTTGAAAAAGTTGCTTACCTTTAGGCTTTAGAAAAAAGCTAACAAAATGGAACCGTTGCTGCCCGGTCGAAAGTACCATATTTACAATCATGTAATTGGTAACGAGGTGCTTTTTAAAGAAGAAAAGAACTATTATTACTTCCTTGAAAAATATAAAAAACACATCACCCCTGTGGCTGAGGCCTTTGCGTACTGCTTAATGCCCAATCATTTTCATGTTGTTGTACAGATTAAAGAGGAAAAAGAGATTGTTCCTTTGCTAAAAAAATTATCAACAGAAAAGTTTAATACTCTTGGTCAACCAATTGAAAAAGAAAATTTTATCGCACTGTTTGTAAGCAAGCAATTTTCAAATTTATTTAGTTCCTATGCTCAGGCCTATAATAAAATGTACAACAGAAT
>JANTGU010000016.1 GCA_024762735.1 Bacteroidales bacterium
CTGCTGTTATTTATAAACAAACAAAACTAGCCTGAATAATAAAATTATTTCATATTTTTTTGGGCTCTTTTTGCTTCACTGTTAAAAAAACAATATTTTTGCTTAATAATTTTTAACAAAAAATTAACATTATGAGAAAAATTACTTTTCTGCTGGCATTTATTCTATTTGTCGGCGTGAATTGGGCAAACGCCCAAACAAAGACCATTCGCGGTACAGTTGTTAGTTCGGAGGACGGCCAAGGCATCCCCGGAGTTACGGTAGCCGTGAAAGGAACAACAGTTGGTACTACTACCGACTTGGATGGAAAATTTTCCCTCGAAGTAAAACCGGAGTTTAAAACCCTTCAGTTTTCTTACGTGGGAATGAAAACTGTTGACATCGCGTTAAGCGGCCAAACAGAAATTAATGTAACCATGGAACCTGACGTTATGCAGATGGACGAGGTGGTTGTAACTGCGTTAGGTATCTCCCGTGAGAAAAAATCACTGGGATACGCGGTACAGGAAGTGAAAGGCGAAGAGCTGACCCGTGGTAAAAGTACGAATGTTATTAATGCCTTGTCAGGTAAAGTGGCAGGGGTTAACATTACCAACAATACCAACATGGGAGGTGGTTCAAACGTGGTGATTCGTGGTGCTACATCACTTACCGGAAACAACCAGGCACTTTTTATTGTGGATGGTGTTCCTATAGTAAATGTAAATGCTAATGATACCTATCAGCAATCAGGTAGAAGTGGCTATGACTACGGAAGCCCGGTTAACGATATTAACCCTGCAGACATTGAAAGCGTTTCGGTGCTTAAAGGGGGTGCTGCTACTGCATTGTATGGTTCAAGAGCTGCTAATGGTGTTATTTTAATTACCACCAAAAAAGGCGCTAAAAAATCAGGCGACTTAAAAAATAATTTCAGCGTTGAGTACAACAACAGTACCATGTGGCATTCGATGGACAGAAGTACTTTCCCTAAATACCAGACAAATTATGGTCAGGGTTATGGTCCTTATTATAGTGGTCCTTTAGGTGATGGCCAGCCATCCGATTATCCCGGACTTTATCACTATGATTTTGATGGTGACGGTACCTTGGATTATGTTACCCCAACTACTGAAGATGCCTCCATGGGTTCACACTTTGATCCCAATTTGATGGCCTATCAATGGGAATCATTCTACCCGGGCTTACCTACTTACATGAAAAAGACTCCTTATGTAATGGGTGCCAACGATCCTTCTTACTTCTTTAAAACAGGCTATACTATGACCAATAATATTGCCGTTTCTTCAGGAAGTGATCACAATTCATTCCGCCTGGCTTATACCAATACAGCCATTGGAGGCATCATGCCAAATGCCAGCGAAAACAAAAATATTTTGAATGTTAGCGGATCAACAGACATTGGTAACAGAATAACTGTTAGCACTGCCGTTAACTATTACAATATTAAAACAACGGGTCGTAACCATACCGGTTATTCCGACAATATTCTCTCTTCATTCCGTCAGTGGTTCAACCTGGGTGTTGACATGAAAATGCAAGAGGACTATTATAACATGACCGGAAAAAACATTACCTGGAACCCGGTAAGCGAAAACGACCTTGTTCCTATTTATTGGGACAACCCGTACTGGCAGAGATACGAAAATTACCAGTCGGATGTTAAAAACAGGGTAATGGGTTTTGCACAAGCTGATTGGGATATCATGGATGATCTTAAATTTACTGCAAAATATTCACTTGACCATTATAACTATTTAATCGAAGAACGCAAAGCTGTGGGTTCGGTAGCAGGTGAATTTGGTGTGGGCCGTCCTGATGTACAATCAGGTTATGCCAGAAAAACCCTTGATTTTACTGAAACAAACTTTGACTTGATGCTGAAATATAATAAGTATCTTACCGAAGATTTCAACATTAATGTTTTAGCAGGTTCAAACATCAGAAGAACCTCTTTGGAAGAAGTTTATGCCTCGACAAACGGTGGTTTGGCTGTTCCAGGAACTTTTGCCCTTAGCAATAGTGCCTCCCCCATGCTTCCTCCTGCTGAATCCTATAACCCTGTAGGTGTTAATGGATATTATACCAGCTTAAGCTTAGGTTGGAAAAATATGCTTTATATAGATGGAACCTACAGATATGATGTTTCTTCAACCCTTCCTGTTGATAATAGAGGTTATGGATATTATGGTGGATCAGTTGGCTTTATTTTCTCCGAACTGGTTAAGGCTGATTGGTTAAATCATGGTAAAGTAAGATTTAGTTACTCGCAGATTGGTAACGATGCTCCCTGGGGAAGTACCGCCAACGCTTACAATGTTGTGGCTCCTTTCGGAAACGTAACCCTTGCCAGTATGCAAACCATTAAAAAGAACCCGAACCTGAAACCTGAAATTTCATCAACGGTTGAAGGTGGTCTTGAAATGAATATGTTTAAAAATCGTGTTCGGTTCGACCTTTCACTCTACAAAACCAACACGGTGAATGCTATTATCCCTATTTCTCTTTCAACGGCTACCGGATTTAGGGCTGAGTATAAAAACATTGGTGAAATGGAAAACAGGGGTGTTGAAATTGCTCTTGGCTTAACAGCCGTTAGCAAAAAGAATTTTACCTGGGACATTAACTTTAACTGGTCAACCAACAAAAACAAGGTTATCACACTGGGTGAAGGCATTGATAACATTCAGTTAGCAAGACTACAAGGCGGTGTATCAATTAATGCCCGCGAAGGTGAAGCTTATGGCGTTATCCAGGGTACCGACTTTGTTTATGCTCCTGATGGAAGACCTATTGTAAAAGGTAACGGTTACTATATGAAATCATCTACATCAGATAAGGTTATTGGTAACATTACTCCTGATTGGATGGCAGGTATGAACAACGTCTTTACTTTTGGAGACTTTAGTGCCAGCTTCCTGATTGATATGAAAATGGGAGGAAGCATCTTCTCGTTAGACCAGTGGTATGGTATGGGTACCGGCCTTTATGCCGAAACTGATTATAACAACGACCTTGGCAACCCTGTAAGAGATCCTATTTATGATAAAGATGGTAACGAATTGCTTCCTTACATCGACCTTCCCGGTTACGATCCGGCAAACGGGTACGGTGCCAATAGTGGTGGTATGATTTTGGATGGTGTTACCTGGACCGATACAAATGGTGATGGTGTACCTAATGAGGGTGATGATTTTAACGAAAATATTAGAAGAACCTCTGCCCTTGACTATCGTGTTTGGGGTTGGTCAAGAAATCCTAATTCGAAATTCATCTACGATGCTACTTTTGTAAAACTTCGTGAAGTAACCATTAATTACAATCTTCCAAAAAAATTGTTCGAAAACAATTTTATCCAGAGTGCCAGCATAGGTTTGGTAGGTACCAACTTGTGGATCATGTACAAAGCATTACCTCATGCTGATCCTGAAGCTTCACAAGCTGCCGGTAATATTCAGGGATGGCAAAGTGGTGTAATGCCTGCCACCAGAAATTATGGTTTTAATTTAAAAATTAACTTCTAATATTGATTGATATGAAAAAAAATAGTTTATTATTTCTTGTCCTGATAAGTCTTATTCTTGGCTCATGTACCAAGAACTTTGAAGACATGAACAAGGACAAGAAGAACCCTTCGGATGTTGATGGCTCCTATCTCTTTGCCAATGCGCAAAAAGAGATGATGGATCAAATCTCCAATACAAATGTTAACCTTAATATTTGGAAATTGATGTCACAGTATTGGACGGAAACTACCTATACTGATGAAGCCAACTACGATATCGTGAATCGTACCATTCCCGATAACCTTTTCAGAACATATTATGTTTATGTTTTACAACCTTTAAGCCAAGCCAAAAGCCTTGTTGCTGATGCTCCTTTGGTTGGTGCCGAAACAGAAGTGACAAGACAAAACAAAATCTACGTTATTGATTTACACGAGATTTATGTTTACCATAATCTGGTAAATATGTTTGGTAATATTCCTTATACAGAAGCAATAAACGCAGGTGAATTTTCAAACCCGAAATATGATGATGCAGCTACCATTTATGCTGATTTGTTAGACAGACTTGCTACCATTTCAGCAGGTTTAGATGAAAATGACGGTAGTTTTGGTGGCCAGGATGTTATTTACGGGGGCGATGTAGCTTCATGGAAAAAGTTTGCTAACTCACTAAGGTTAAAAATTGCTATTAACCTGGCTGATGTAGATGCTGCAAAAGCTCAGTCAAATGTGGAAGCTGCCGTGGCTGCAGGCGTATTTACCTCTGCCGATGACAATGCATTATTTGCCTACTTGGGAAGCACACCTAACACCAACCCGCTTTACGAAGACCTGGTGTTAAGTGGTCGTAAAGACTTTGTGCCTGCCAATACCATTATGGATTTGATGGAAGGCCTGGGTGACCCACGCATGGATTACTATTTCCAAAACAAAATTGATGGCGAATGGGTTCCCGGTATTTACGGAGCAAGTAATGCTTATGGCAATACTTCACATATTAATGATGCCATTCAAACAGCTACTTTCCCCGGTATTTTAATGACCTATTCAGAAGTTGAATTCTACATTGCTGAAGCTGCTGCACGTGGTTACAGTGTAGGTCAAACTGCTGAAGAAGCTTATAACGAAGCTGTTCGTGCTTCATTTGCTTTCTGGGGTGTACCCGGTGCTGATGATTATCTGGCTACTGTTCCTTACGATGCCAACAACTGGAAAGAGAGCATTGGAACACAGGCTTACATTGCATTTTACACCAGAGGTATGGTAGAGTACAACGAATATAGAAGACTTGATGTGCCAACCATGAATGTGGCTCCTGGTGCTGTAACCGGTGGTCCTGTTCCAACAAGGTTTACTTATCCTATTAATGAGCAAACCTTGAATGCTGATAACTATTATCAAGCCGCTGAAGCCATTGGCGGAGATGATTTGTTAACAAAACTATTCTGGGATAAATATTAATATCTCGCTTTGAATTTAAAAAAAGCCGGCTTATTAAGCCGGCTTTTTTTATGCTCGTTGGTTTTTAATATGTAATTTTGACGAAAACAAAATTATGAGTCATTTGATTGCCCCTTCGCTGTTGTCGGCTAACTTTGGAAACCTGCAACACGATATCGACATGGTTAACAAAAGTGAAGCTGATTGGTTTCATTTAGATGTGATGGATGGCGTTTTTGTTCCTAATATTTCGTTTGGAATACCAGTGATTTCAGCCATCAAAAAATGGGCTGAAAAACCGTTGGATGTCCATTTGATGATTGTGCAACCCGAACGCTACATGGGTGATTTTAAAAAGGCCGGTGCTGATATTCTTACAGTACATTACGAAGCGGTAACCCATCTCGACCGAACCATCCATGCCATTAAACAGGAAGGCATGAAGGCAGGTGTGGTGTTAAACCCACACACCAGCGTGTTGCTGTTGGAAAACATCATCACGGAGGTGGATTTGGTTTTACTAATGTCGGTTAATCCCGGATTTGGCGGTCAACAGTTCATCGAAAACAGCTACACTAAAATCCATCAGCTTAAAGAACTTATCATTAAAAAAGGCTCCTCTGCACTTATCGAAGTGGATGGAGGCGTCAACCTGGAAAATGCCCCTAAGTTGATACAAGCGGGGGCTGATGTGCTGGTGGCCGGTAATGCCATTTTCAAATCAGCCAACCCGTCTCAAACAATCCGGTCATTTAAATCTTTATAGCAATGTATCCATGGTACAGGCTGGCCAAAGTTTTCGTCACCAAGGGTAGGCGAAAGCCGATTGGCGTTGATGATGTCAGCATTTTAAAAACCAGGGTTTGTTTAACCGACATCGACCCGATGATGGAGTTGAACAATGGCCGTTATCTTACCCTGTTCGATTTTGGACGTTACGATGTAGCACTGCGTACGGGGTTGTGGCGTTATCTGAAATCGGAAAAATGGGGACTGATGGTTGCCGGCATCAGTATTCGCTACCGCTATAGGCTGCGGTTGTTTAAAAAAATAGAAATTCACTCTAAAGTTATTGGTATCGATCACCGCTGGTTCTACTTTGAGCAGAAGATTATCAGCAAGGGAAAGCTTCACGCATCGGCCTTGGTTAGGTCGGCCATAACTTCGGAAAAAGGGTTGGTTTCCACTGAAGAGGCGCTTAAGAAAATGGGTATGGAAGAGGTTAAAATTCCCGTTCCAGATTGGATTAAGGCCTGGGCTAAATCAGATGAAATGCGCCCCTGGGACATCCCCTTTTAATGTAATAGACCTCCTTTTCGGTCAGGGCAAGCCCGTGCGTGACGACCGGAAAGGTAGAAAAGAAATATCGAACAGAAGAACACCGATATTAGATTTTAGAAGTTCCTAAATTTTCCACAACGCTCAAGCACGGGGTCATGGTGAGTGGCGCGACGTCAGGAGCGCTGTATCGAACCATGAAGCGTGGGAAACCTGCTATCTTTAAGCTTGTCCGGGTTTGTAATCCGGACGAAAAAAAATTAACACAACTTCATCACTAAAATAATCCTAACCGTTTCATTTGTTTGATTAAATTTGCCCCATGGAAGAATTAATAGAAAAACTTAAAGTTCAAATCATCGAGCAGCTTAACCTCGAAGATGTTGAACCCGATGAGATAGATGCCAACGAACCCCTGTTTGGCGAAGGATTGGGCCTTGACTCCATCGATGCGCTGGAGCTAATCGTGTTGCTGGAAAAAGAGTACGGTATTAAAATTGAAAACCCCAAAGAGGGACAGGAAATTTTTTACTCAGTAAGGAGCCTGGCTGAATACATTGTAGCCCACCGTAAATAATCTGCTGACAGATGCCGGGTGATATTATTGTAACGGGAATGGGAATTGTTTCCTCCATCGGTTTCGGTGTGGAAGAAACATTTCGTGCACTGGTGGAGAAGCGCACCGGTGTTACAGCTTTGTCAATTCTCGATACCATTCACAAAGAAGAGTTTGTCATGGGGGAGGTAAAACTCACCCATCAGGAGTTAATGCTCAAAGCATGCGTGGATGTTACCCTGCCCTGGACCCGGACGGCCTTGTTGGGAATCATCGCTGCCAGTGAAGCAGTAAAGCACGCGGGTCTGTCGTCTGAAGAGCTCAAAACCACCGGTCTCATCTCAGCCTCTACCGTGGGAGGGATGGACAGAAGCGAGCTTTATTACAAAGACTTTTTAGAAGGATTGCACAAGGAAAACATCGACACCCATCATGCCGGCGACAGCACCGAAAAAATTGCCGAGACACTGGGTGTAAAAGGTTTTCTTTCTACGGTGAGTACTGCTTGTTCTTCTTCGCTCAACAGCCAGATGTTAGGCGTAAAGATGCTTAAAAGCGGGATGCTCGACAGGGTTATTGTTGGGGGAACGGATGCGTTATCGCGGTTTACACTTAACGGCTTTAACACCTTGATGATCCTGGACAGGAATCACTGCCGTCCTTTTGACGCTTCACGAACCGGGTTGAACCTTGGAGAGGGGGCAGCATATTTGGTGCTGGAGCGAGAAGCCTCTGCCCAAAAGGCAAACCGACCCATTTACGCTCGTCTGGAAGGATATGGCAACGCCAACGATGCCAACCATCAAACTGCCACTTCCGATACCGGCGACGGTCCCTTTTTGTCGATGCAAAAAGCCCTGAAAGTTGCCGGGTTACAACCGGGTGATATCGATTACATCAACGTGCATGGAACGGGCACCGAAAACAATGACCTGACGGAAGGAAGAGCTTTGATAAGATTATTTTCTGATGCTATTCCTAATTTCAGTTCCACCAAAGCTTACACCGGCCATACCCTGGGTGCTGCCGGAGTGATTGAATCGGTTTTTTCGATTCTGGCACTGCAACATCAAAGGGTTTTCCCCAACATTAACTTTTCAACACCCATCCCGGAGATTAACCTGACTCCGGTAACCGAAGTGCTGTCGGCACAAGTCAACCATGTGATGACCAACTCGTTTGGATTCGGGGGAAACGACAGCTCTGTTATTTTTGGGTTGTAAAGCGAATATACCCGTCATGTAAGGTTATTTTATCGCTAATTGTTTTACTTTTGTCAGAGTATAAAGGTTTTTTTCTATTTCTTAAATTGACTATTGGATGAAGCATTGGCAATTGGTTTTTGTGTTGCTTATGATATCACTGCTCTTCTCGTGCCAACAGGCCAAGAAGGGTGAACCAAACCATGCTACAAAAAAAGAGCAAAAGCTGCTGAATGAATACGATCATTTGCTTCATTCGGTGAAAGATATTGACAGCCTCTATTTTCTGACTGACAAGTATGAACAGAAATTGATTCAAAAAAAAGCGCCTGACCAGGTGTTGGTGAAGCTATATCACAAAGCAGCCGTTAAGTTTTATGCATACTCCAAATACGAAGTCGCCAGGGAGTACTTTCTGAAAGCTGAAAAAACCTATCTCAAAGCAGGAGACACCCTGATGAGCATTAAAATGAGGGGTAATCAGGCAGTGTTATTGGACTTGCAGGGTCATTACAAAGAAGCAATTAAGACATTGCTGGAAATTTCGGACTATTTCAGAAAAACCAATGATACGCTGCCCCTGGCTTTTGCTTACAGTAACATTGGCGTTATTTACGAGGAAATGAAGAACCCCGAAAAAGCCATTGAGTATGCTCAAAAAGCCATGCGTTTAAAAATACTGACCGGCGATACGCTTAAGGTGGCTTCTAACCTGAACAATATAGGGGTTAACTACGACGAACTGTTGCATAACCCTGACTCGGCCATCTTTTATTATCAACAAGCGTTGGATATTTACTACCATTATCACAAAGTAGATCACTATGCCACGGTACTTAATAACCTGGGAAGGATGTACCTGGAAAAAGACAATTATACAAAAGCATCCGAAAACTTTGATCAATCGCTTCATATTTTTGATTCGTTGGGTTCCGACAATGATAAAGCGGCCGTTTTGCGCAACCAGGGAGAGCTTTACTTTGCGCTGGGGGACATTCCCACGGCCACACAAAAAATGAAGCAATCGTACGAGTTATACAAAACGATTGGCGTTAGCGAGGGGTTAATCAAAACCTCGGAACTGCTTTCAAAAGTCTATCTCGCTGCCGGAAAATACGGGCAGGCAGCTTCGGTCATGCAATTTCACAACGTGTTAAAAGATTCGCTGTTGAACTTTCAAAATCAGGTCATCGTGGCTGAAATGGAAACCAAATATCAGGTAAAAGAAAAAAACCGGACCATCGAGCTGTTAAAGCTTCAGGAGAAGCTGCGCGATAAGCAAATCAAGTGGCAAACCATGCTCATCAGTTTCATGGTGGTATTTTTAATTTTGCTGATTATTTTGTTCTATTCGCACCGCCGGCGTGCCCAATTAAGTCAGCAAAAGCTAAACCTGGAACTTCGAAACTACTTGTTGCAGGTAACCGAAATGCAACGTGAATTAGACTATAAAAATGAAGACTGTGGTAAAAAAGTGAATCTGCAACAGGTCGAAAACGCCAACCTGTCCAAACAAGAGATGAAAGTAATCGGGCTTATCGCCGAAGGATACAAAAATGCTGAAATAGCTGAAAAGTTGTTTATCTCGCAAAACACGGTAAAAACCCACATCAAAAATATTTACTCCAAGCTGGATGTAAAAAACCGCGTGGATGCCCTGCGAAAACTTAAAGAGGGACGTGAGAAGTCATAGCGTTTAAATTTTAACGAATAGGTGAAAAAGTTAATTTTATCAGCCTTCTCGCACTACACTCCCTAAACCATCCTGGTAAAATTATCTTTTTTTCGAAAATTTGAATTATCTTTCCATCATGTATCGGGGAAAAGGAATTTTATTGTTTTTGCTGCTTTTTTGTTTTGTCCTGCCGGCACACAATCAACCGACTGACAGCCTGAAAGCATTGCTGGCAAGCGAACAAAACGAGGTGTCAAAGCTTAAACTGCTTAAGCAATTGTCGCTTTCGTGGTGTGGAACCAATATGGATACCGCTTTTCATTATGGTAACAGGATGTTAAACTTTGCACGCGAAAAGCACAGCATTTACTACATTACCGATGCTCACGAGTTACTGTCAAGGCTTTACAAAATCCAGCACAACTATCGCCAAACCCTAATCCATCTTGACTCGGCAAGGTATTACTCTTTCAAGCTAAAGGATGACAACAGTGTAATTTATTACGACATCATTATTGGAAACCTCTGCTTAACGCTGGGAAAATACTCTGACGCCCTCGAAAAATTCATGGAAGCAAAAAAAATGGCTGAAAAAATCAACCGTCCCGATAAAGTGGTGGCGGCCCTCAATAACATTGGCTCGGTTTACTACTATTTGGGTGATGATAAAACTGCCCTCGACTACTTTATCAAATCATACAACATTAGAATAAAAAACAAGATTACCAAAAATATTGCCTTTAGCTTGAACAACATTGGCGCTATTTATAGTAAATATGGCGATTTTAAAAACGCATTAAAATACCATCAAAAAGCGTTGGCCATTTCGCGAGCACAAAAGGATCAATACTCCATTTTAAAGTCACTCATTAACCTGGGATATGATTACCGCCTTACTGACAGTTTGAATAGAGCCGAGAGCTATTACGACAAGGCACTGCAACTGTCGATTGCCATTAACGATTTGGAAACAAAGGCCAATATCTTATCGAAAATGAGCAACCTCTCATTTAATAGGCAATCAACTGACTTGGCCGTACGGCAAGCAAATGAGGCTCTCTTATTAAGCAGGAAAATAAATTATCAATCGGGAATTGCTACTTTTTCATTACAGCTGGGACAATACTATTTAAAACTTAACCGACTTGATAAAGCTGAACCATACTTAAAAACTGCTTTAACAGTAGCGCAATCAAATAAATCGGGAGAGGATTTTATGGCGTCACTTCATGCTTTATCAAATTACTATAACCAAAAAAACGATCCGTTAAAAGCGTATCAATACCTGCAGCAGTACATGTATGTTAGCGACTCGGCAAACAAGGCCGAAACCAACCTAAAGATTGCTAACCTAGAAAACCGTTTCGAGTTAAACCGTAAAATTGAAGCGTTTGAAAAAAAACAGCAGGAGTTAACTGCCGAAAAACAAATTAGCAAACAGCGTCTTTCCATCATCCATTTAACAACTGCCATTGGAATACTATTGCTGATGATGTTGTTGTTTATTGTTTGGCTGTACACCCGAATCAATGAAAAAAAGAAAAAAATATCAGAAAACAATGCTCAAATAAAAGTCCTTTTAGACAATGAAAAAACTCTGAATAAGATAAATAACAATCTTATTTCAACCATTTCACACGAGTTCAGAACACCCCTGTCCATTATCTCATCCAATGTGCAAATGATACTGGAAATGGAAAAGCAGATGGATGAAAACATGAAACAACAATCATCAGGATTTGTTTTAGAAGCCGTTAATAACCTTGTCGGGATGCTCAACAATTTCTCAGTACTCGACAAAAAAAGCATCCTCACCTTTAATCCCGAAAAAACCAACCCTGCCCGCTATTGCAAACAATTGGTTAGCGAGCTTAACACGCTACCGGAGTATCGTGGCAGGATTGCAATGGTAGAAAATTTGCAATGCACTGAAGGAATTATTGATAAATCATTAATTCGTCATATTGTTAGAAATCTTTTGGTGAATGCCATAAAATTTTCACCAGAAGATCAGCAAGTGCTGTTTACCATCGAAACCACGGCTGACCATTTGATATTAACCATCACGGACAAAGGGATTGGAATTCCTGAGGACGAGATTGATAAAATCTTTACAAATTTTTACCGGGCTACTAACAGCAGTCAAACCAAAGGTACCGGTGTGGGGCTGGCAGTAGTAATGCGTTGTGTAGAGTTGCATCATGGCGCTATCAAGGTAAACAGTAAGCAAGGTGAAGGAACATCAATCACAGTTACCCTACCTTGTCATGATGGAATTACATGAAGAAAAAAATGCCAGGAAGAGGAGCAGACAAGATGAAAAAAGGAATTGAATTTGAGCCAAAATAACATAATTATCCGATAAAAATATGAAAGTTCTGATTATTAAAGACACACGGAGAAATGATTATACGACCCTGAAAGGGTCGAATCTTATTAGCCCGGGGTGAAACCCCGGGTATAAAGAAAAATTGAATCCGTTTTAGCGCCTGCCCGTACCAAACGGTACGTTCGGGCGGGCGATTTTTTTCGCGTTAGCCCTGAGCTCGCCGAAGGGCAGCATGAAAAAATCGTGACAAAACATAAAAGAATGGAATACAAAGAATTCAAATTTATAAACACATGAAAGTCCTAATTATTGAAGATGATATCGCGCTGGCAGGAACCATTAAAAACTACCTCAAGTTAAAGGGGTTGGACACCTATCACACCAACAATGGAGCCACCGGAATTCAAATGGCTTTTGAGCTGCAACCTGATGCTGTCGTGTGCGACATAAATATTCCCGTGATAGATGGCTATCAGGTTTTTAAAATATTAAACGAAACGCGTGTTACGCAACAGGTACCTTTCCTTTTTCTTACAGCTAAAACCGAACTTAGCGAAATCAGGGAGGGCATGAAACTAGGTGCCGACGACTATATTACCAAACCTTTTGATTTAAAAGACCTATACGACTCTATTATTACTCGCATTGAAAAACGAGAAAAACTGCTTAAAATGAATGAAGATAAATTTTTAACGCTGTTAAACAATGAGGAGCACGCTACTTTTATCTGTCAAAAAAACAAGTTTGTGGTAACCAATCAAAAAATGGTTTCCCTGTTTGGAATAAATCAGGTTGAACTGGAGAAAAAGAGTCTGGTAGATTTAGCAGTGGATAGCGACAAAGAAAAAATTGAAAATACAGTCGGTCGATGTATAAGCGAGCATCACAAAGAGATTACTCTTGAGTTCATGGCTCTGCATAATCACAACAAACCGCTCTCCTTAAAACTGGTTGGGGGATTTTCGTTTTACAACGGACAACCCTGCATGGTGGGATACCTGATCAACCTGACTGGAGGGCAATATACGCTAAACGACATCTCGTTAAGCAAAACTGATCTTAATGAACTTGGTAAAGCCATCGAATTGTTTTCGGCTGATTATAATTATATTTCAAAAGAGCTGGTCGAAAAGCTATCGAAGGCCTTTCTTACCGAAAAGGATGAGCCCAACGACAAGCAAAGTGATAGGTTAACTTTGCGTGAAAAAGAGGTTTTAAACGAGATTTGTTTGGGAAAATCTACTTCCGAGATTGCCCAGTCACTCTTTATCAGTGAAAGCACCATCGAAAAACACAGGGCTTCTATTTTAATTAAAACAAATTCGAAAAATATGATTGAAGCCGTAATTTATGCCCTTAAGCATCATTTAATTAACGTGTAGTACAAATTATATTTTTTTCATCCTTATACCGCATGGTGGTTTTCCCCCATAAACACTTGTACTTTTTGCTGATTGGTTGTTTTCCGCTATTGTTGTTGTTGGTTACGGAGTTTACTTTTGTCCAAACAAAAAGTAAATTTCATGAAAAATCTAAAATCAACCTTAACAAATCTGGTAGCAGTCTTATTTTTTATCCTGACAGCAACAAACGGTACCATGGCTCAGGTGGCTGTCAATACCAGTGGGGCCGCTGCGGATGCCTCTTCCATGTTGGATGTAAGTTCAACCGTTAAAGGAATGTTAATTCCCCGCATGACACAATCGGAACGAGACCTGATTGGATCACCGATTGAAGGGCTATTTATCTACCAAACAGATGGAACAGCAGGTTTTTACTACTACAATGGTAGCGAATGGAAGGCCGTTGGCAACGAAACATTAATGATTAACGACCTGACAGATGGTATAACCACGGGGGGCAGTACTTATCTGGGTACCGCGTCTGGGCAGTCCGACGATGGAACAGACAACTATAATACCGGTGTGGGTTACAACGCGTTAAGATACAGTGTCACAAGTGCCAACAATAGTGCGTTTGGTTACAAAGCACTTGCCAGGGTTACAGGCACAGGAGGATGCACAGCTTTGGGAGGCTATTCAATGTATAGTAATCTTTCGGGAAACAGTAATACCTCCGTGGGCTATGGAACACTATTTAACAACACCGCCGGGAACGGAAACCTTGCTTTAGGTTACCAGGCAGGTTATGAAACAACCGGGGCACACAATATTTTAATCGGTTATCAATCGGGGTATCACGAAACCGGGAGCAACAAACTCTATATTGAAAACTCCAACTCTGCTTCTCCTCTAATCTACGGTGAATTTGATAACGACCTGATTCGGGTAAACGGTGATTTAGATGTAACCGGCGATGTGTCAGGGATATCAATTGATGAGCTCAGCGATGCCGCCAGCAATGGCTCTGATATTTTTATGGGTATCGATGCCGGAGATGCAAACAGCGGAACCAACCACAACATAGGTATTGGAAAATCTTCGCTTAAATTCAATACCGAAGGACAATTCAATGTGGCCATTGGAGAAGAAGCACTCTATACAAATACAGGTAGTTTATCGCCGGCAACCGGTCGGTCAAATACTGCCGTTGGTTTTAAAAGTCTTTGGAACAATACAACGGGCAACTACAACGTAGGAATTGGTGAAAACACATTACTTTTAAATGAAACAGGTAATAACAATGTGGCTCTGGGGAAGTCTGCTGGCAGTTCGGTAGATGGATCCGGCAATATTATGCTGGGTTATAATGCCGGATACAGCGAAACTGGAAGCAACAAACTATACATCGAAAATTCCGCTTCCGCTTCTCCGCTCATCTATGGTGAATTTGACAACGACCTGATTCGGGTAAACGGTGATTTAGATGTAACCGGCGATGTGTCAGGCATATCAATCGATGAACTTAGCGATGCCGCCAGTGATGGTGCCGATATCTATTTTGGTAATAATTCCGGTGACTCGTGTGATGGGGGTAATAACAATATCGGTATCGGCATTTCAACTTTGCGTTATAATACTTCGGGTATTTATAATATTGCTATTGGCGCATTGAGCTTATACCATACGCAAGGTGATAACAATATTGCCATCGGAAGCAGCAGTTTATTTACCGATACAACAGGGCAATTTAACACGGGTATTGGGTATGGAACACTATTCAAGAATGGAAGTGGTTCTAATAATGTTGCAGTAGGATATTACGCGGGGAGAGAGTCTGTTGGCACGGGATCCATCTTTTTAGGCTATAAGGCAGGATATAACGAAACAGGTGACAGCACCCTTTATATTGACAACTCCGATACAGTCAACCCTCTAATTTATGGTGAGTTTAACAACAAATTGGTTAGAATAAATGGTAACTTTGACATAACAGGGGATGTAACGGGTATTGCAATAAACGACCTCAGCGATGGCAAAACCGATGGCAGTAGTGTGTTTTTAGGAACCTCTAGCGGCCACGATGATGATGGAGCAAATAGCAATGTTGGGGTTGGAGCTTCGGCCTTGTATCAAAATTTTAACGGAATGAATAATGTTGCCCTAGGAACAAATGCTCTAAGCAGTATTATTAATAATAGCGATAACATTGCAATTGGTAAAGATGCTCTATACGGTAACGATGGAGGAAACAATAACATTGCCATTGGAACCGAAGCCATAAGAAATGCTTCAGGAAGCCAAAATACTGCCGTGGGTTACAAATCGATGGACGGTCCTTTGTCAAGCTCATCACCTGACAACAACTCTGCTTTCGGTGCTTATTCACTCAATAGTTGTACTTCCGGCGACAACAACGAAGCATTTGGATATGAGTCATTAAAATCGTTGACAGAAGGGTCGCGTAATTCAGCTTTTGGTTATCAGACGGTTGATGCAGTTACAACAGAAAATGATAATGTTGGGATAGGTTATCAGGCTTTAACGGCAAATACTGCCAGCGAAAACACAGCTATAGGTTCTTCGGCCTTGGCTGCCAACACAACAGGAACAGGCAACGTTGCCATGGGATTCCAGGCACTCCAAAGTTCAACTGATCGTGATGGTTTAGTTGCTATAGGTTATAAGGCTTTAAGTAGTAGTGGCGCATCGGTAAGTGGCTCAACTCTGGCACAACACAATACTGCCATTGGTTATGAGGCATTAACAGCCAATACTTCCGGATATAAAAACACATCAGTAGGTTATCAGTCGATGAAAGCTGTTACGGGGGGGTATGAAAACACAAGCATGGGATACAGTGCTTTGAGTGCCAATACCGGAGGAGACAGAAATACTGCTGTTGGTGGATATGCTTTGAGCAGTGGCACTGATGTTGACTACAATGTAGCGGTAGGATACAACGCCTCGGTCAGCGTTACAGGGGACAAAAATACTGCTGTTGGAAATCACGCCTTGGGATTCGCTACCAGCACAACAAATAGTACCGGGCTTGGGTATAATGCAGGACCTTCATCAACCACACCCTCTTTGACCAATACAACTGCCATAGGATATAGTACCACGGTAACGGCTAGTAACTCTATTCATTTAGGGAACTCGTCAGTATCTGAAATTGCCGGACATGTTGCCTTCAGTACCTATTCTGACAAGCGTTTTAAAAAGAACATCCAATCAAATGTTCACGGTCTCGATTTTATTATGAAGCTAGAGCCCGTTACCTACAACTGGGATGTTGTTAAGCTTGATAAATTTCTAGGTGTTGATGAAGAAGTAAAAAGCAACTCCGACGCGTTGAAATCAAGGGAGGAAGCTGAAAAAATTACCTATACAGGTTTCCTGGCTCAGGATGTTGAAAAAGTTGCTAAAGAAACAGGTTACAACTTCAGCGGGGTAGTGCATCCTCAAAACGACCAGTCGATATACTCGATTCGGTATGCCGAATTTGTTGTGCCTTTGGTGAAAGGTATGCAGGAGCAACAAAGCGAAATTGAGAATTTAAAGGCAGAAAACAATGCCTTGAAAAAACGGTTGGAACGATTAGAAAAGTTGTTAGAGCGGTAGTCTTGCCTGTAACGAGAAAATGGCCGCAGATATCAATCTGAATAAAAATAAAAACCAAAAGGTAGGATTCTTGGTTGCAACCACCCAACCCCCGACCACGGGGAAGGGGGTGGTGGTTTTTTTGAAGAATGGAGGGTGATGGAATGAAGCAGGAGGGTAGTGTGTAGCATGGAGGTTACTTCGTCACGCTATGGCGTGACTCGTAAAATAGTAACTCCGTCACTTAGATTCGGAGCAAACCAATGCGACTACTACACTTAATTCCGTAGCACCTATTTTGCGAGCCACCTTTGGTGGCGC
>JANTGU010000017.1 GCA_024762735.1 Bacteroidales bacterium
TTTCAAGATTAAAGGAAGTGTTTCAAGAATAGTTGATAGCCTACATGAATTATTTTTTTGCGCAAAATATTTGCCAAATAAAAAATGTTACAATTTCTAACATTGTAACCTTTTGATTTCCTGTGGGGCGTACTGGAATCGAACCAGTGACCTCTTGCCTGTCAAGCAAGCGCTCTAAACCAACTGAGCTAACGTCCCTTCGGTAATTGAGAAAGTGGGACATATTGGATTCGAACCAATGACCCCTGCTCTGTGAAAGCAATGCTCTAAACCAACTGAGCTAATGTCCCTTTTCAATGTACCCCGCAAAAACATACTGTTCTGAACAGGGTTTGCAAAAATAGAAATTTTTATCATCTAAACAGTTCATAAAATCATCTATCTTTGGAGTTTCAATTATTATTTATAATTTTTGCCTTTGAATGGCTACAATAAGCAATTTGTAAAATGAAAAAGATAATCATTTTTACCCTGACAGTCATTTTGTTATCGGGGACCCATGCCTTTTCGCAAGCATCAAAAAAGAAAATAACCCTGGATGAAATCTGGCACCTGTACAAGTTTTATCCCAAAACGGTTCATGGCATCAACTCGATGGATAATGGCAAGCAATACACTATGATTAAGAATGGTTCGTTGGTGATTTACGACTATGCAACAGGCGATTCGGTGGGCGTGCTGCTTCAAAAGGAGAAGCTTGTCCCCGAAGGAAGAAAAACTCCCATCCAATTGGGTTCCTATAGCATGAGCAACGATGGTAAAAAGTTCCTGATTCCCACGGCTACCGAGGCCATATACCGGCATTCCAAAAAATCTGACTTTTATATCTACGATGAAACTACATCGGCGATAACGCCACTTTCGGATGGGGGCAAACAGCGATTGGCCGATTTCAACCCCGAAGGCAACAAGGTGGCATTTGTTCGCGAGAATAATATTTACATCAAGAATCTGGATTCAGGAGAAGAAAAACAGATTACTACCGATGGCAAGGTTAACGAAATCATCAACGGAACCTGCGACTGGGTATATGAAGAAGAGTTTGGTTTTACCAAAGCTTTTTTCTGGTCGCCTGATGGGAAAAAAATTGCCTATTATCGTTTTGATGAAAGCAAGGTGAAAGAATACACGCTGACCTACTACGGTAAACTGTACCCGAGGTTATACACCTATAAATACCCTAAGGCCGGCGAAGATAACTCGGTGGTTGAAATTTATGTTTACGACCTGGAAACCGGCAAGTCTGTAAAGATGGATACGGGCGAAGATACCGATACCTATATTCCACGGATTAAATGGACGGCCGATCCTAACAAGCTGGCCATTGAACACCTGAACCGGTTACAAAACCATTTGGAAATTCTGTTGGCAGATGCCTCAACAGGCCATACTAAGGTGATGTATGTTGACGACAATCCATACTACATCGATATTACCGATGACTTGACCTTCCTTCCTGACAACAAGCGGTTTATCATCTCTTCCGAGAAAGATGGGTACAACCATATTTACCTTTGCACCATGGATGGGAAGAAGGAAAAACGACTCACCAAAGGAAAATGGGATGTGACAAAAGTGTATGGATACGATGCCGAAAATGGCGAGGTTTATTATCAAAGCGCGGAGTTGTCGCCCTTAAACCGTGATATATATAAGGTAAACCTCAAAGGAAAGAGAAAAAAGATTTCGACATACAGCGGCACCAACGATGCCACGTTTAGCAACAACTTTGAGTATTACATCAACACCTTTAGCGATGCCAATACCCCACCATTCATCACGATGAACAAAAATACCGGCGAAGAGCTTAGGGTGCTTGAAGACAATCAGGCTTTCCGCGATTTGATGTCAACATACGATCTGAGCAAAAAAACCTTCTCATCCTTTACCGACAGCGTGGTTACTTTGCCTGATGGAAAACAAATCTACCTGAACACCTGGCAAATACTCCCGCCCGATTTCGACAGCACCAAAAAATATCCGGTGCTGCTCTATCAATACAGTGGCCCCGGTTCGCAAAGTGTTCTTAACGATTGGGGGTGGAGCAACTATTTTTGGTTTCAGATGCTGGCAGAAAATGGCATCATTGTTACTTGTGTCGACAACAGGGGCACAGGGGCCAGAGGCCAGGAGTTTAAAAAGATGACCTATCAACAATTGGGCAAGTATGAAAACATCGATCACATTGCCTATGCACGATACCTTGGCAAGCTCCCTTACGTGGATAAAAACAAAATCGGTGTGTTTGGGTGGAGTTACGGTGGTTTTATGTCGAGTTTGGATATTACCAAAGGTGCTGATGTTTTTAACACTGCTATTGCCGTGGCACCGGTAACCAACTGGCGCTATTATGATAATATTTATACCGAGCGGTACATGCGAAGACCACAGGATAACCCGAAAGGATACGACGACAACTCACCCATTAACTTTGTGAAAGAGTTAAAAGGCAATTACCTGCTGGTGCATGGCAGTGCCGATGATAATGTGCATTTTCAGAATAGCATGGATATGATTACAGCTTTGGTTAATGCCAGCAAGCAATTTGAACTGTATGTGTATCCAAACAAAAACCATGGTATTTACGGGGGTAACACCCGTTATCATCTCTACAAGAAAATGACGGACTTTTTGTATAAGAACCTGAAAGGAATTGACATTACATTAGAAGAAATTAATAAATAACATCAAGTGGAAAAATTTGCAAAATTTGTATTAAAGCTGTTTGGTTGGAAAATTCTTGGGGATTTCCCAACGCAATACAAAAAACTCGTCATTTTGGAGGCACCTCATACCTCGAATCTTGATTATTTTATAGGTATGATGTGTATCTATGCATCGGGCGTAAAAGTGAACGTGATTATTAAAAAGGAGGCTTTTTTCTGGCCCTTTGCCGGGTTGCTGAAAAAGGCCGGGGGTATTCCCATCGACCGGAAGGGGAGTACCAGCAAAGTGGAAGCCATTGCCAAACTTTTTGAAAAACACGATACACTTAATTTAGCAATCACGCCTGAAGGAACCCGGTCGCTGTCGAAAAAGTGGAAAAAGGGCTACTACTACATCGCGCTAAAAGCCAAAGTGCCTATTTTATTATCTTCCATCGATTACAAGAAGAAAGAGGGGCATTTTGGGCCGGTTATTTTTCCTTCGGGAGATTACGAAAAGGATTTCAAGCAGATAGAAGCCTATTACCGGGGAATCAATGCCCGATATCCCGAAAAGTACAACCTGAGCCCCATGTATTTGGAAAAAGAGGATAAAATGGCGAAAGAATAATTTGCCATGGATTTTGTTTGAGAAAAAGTTTTATCTTTGCAGCCAATTAATTTTTTTAACCATTTTAAACAAAGGTAGGTATTTAACATGATTATTATTCCTGTTAAAGAAGGCGAAAACATTGACCGGGCATTAAAACGGTATAAACGCAAGTTTGAGAAAACGGGCAACATGAGAGAGCTTCGTGAGCGTCAGCGCTTCACAAAACCCTCCATCAAGCGTCGTGAACAAAAACTGAAAGCGATTTATGTCCAGAGTCTGCGTCAAGCCGAACAAGGCTAAGTGTTAGCACCTTAACAAAAATTAAGGAATTTATTCCTTTGAAACTTTGAATCAGTTGCGATTTTTCGTACATTTGATTCAAAGTTTCTTTTTTATTACCCTAATGGATATTAACAGCTTTATTCAATATATATCACTCGAAAAGCAGTACTCTAAGCACACTGTAAAAGCTTATCAAAACGACTTGTCCGCATTTTTGTACTACCTCCGGGATGCCTTTGAAATTTCAGAGCCATCCGCAGTCACACGCGATATGATTCGCTCGTGGATTGTTAATTTAATTGATGAGGGTAAATCTAATATTACCATCAATAGGAAACTCAGTACACTTAAATCCTATTTCAATTATTTAATAAAGGTGGGTGCGGTAATAAAGAATCCGGTTAAAAACATCACGGCTTTAAAAACACCATCTTATTTGCCGCAATTTATCACTAAAGAAAAAATGTCGCTTTACTATAACTCCAAAAAGGAGCTTTCGGATTTTGACGCATTACGTAATTTTTTAGTTGTTGACATTCTTTACACAACCGGCATTAGAGAAGATGAATTAATAAATCTGAAAGAAGAAGATGTTAATTTTAGTCAAAATACCTTTAAAGTTACCGGTAAGCGCAACAAGCAGCGCGTTATTCCGTTTTCAGAAAATGAAAAATCCTATGTAATAAGGTATATGCAATTAAAAGCTGAGCAATTTTCAGAACCTAACCCATACCTTATTGTAACCAACAAAGGTTCGCGAGCCTATCCTAAATTTATTTACCGGATTGTCCGTCACGAGTTGTCGACCGTGACACAATCAAAAAAAAGCCCGCACGTATTAAGGCATACTTTTGCAACACACATGCTTAACGAGGGTGCCGACCTGAATACCATTAAAGAGATACTGGGTCATGCAAACTTGTCGGCTACCCAGGTGTACACACACAACACCATTGAGCAATTAAAATCAATATATAACCATGCGCATCCCAGAGCGCAATTAAAAAAGGAGGTTTAACATGAAAGTAAACATCACGTCAGTACATTTTAAAGCTGACAAAAAGCTGGAGGATTTTATTGAGAAGAAGGTAGGCAAACTTTCCAACGCTTACGAGGGAGTTCTTGGAACCGATGTTACGCTTAAACTCGATAATTCCGAGTCGAAAGCCAACAAGATAACGGAAATTAAAGTAAGCATCAAAGGCCAGCACCTGTTTGCCAAAAAACAAAGCAAGACTTTTGAAGAAGCTACAGACGTTGCTGTTGAGGCACTTAGGAGGCAACTCACCAAACACAAAGAGATGATTAAAAAATAATTCAAGTTTTTTTTATTTTTTGTTTGGTTATTAAACTTAAACTATATATTTTTGCAGACCTTTTTACGGAGAGGTCTGCTTCTTTTTAAAAGGGACGAGTTCATTAAGAAAATGTCAACAAAGGCAAGTTCTGAGTAAAGGCAGAAATGCCAACATAGCTCAGTTGGTAGAGCAGCTGATTTGTAATCAGCCGGTCGGGGGTTCGAGTCCCTCTGTTGGCTCAGTTCATTTAAATATTGAAAACACGGGGGGATACCGAAGCGGTCAAACGGGGCAGACTGTAAATCTGTTGGCTCAGCCTTCGGAGGTTCGAATCCTCCTCCCCCCACACCTATATAAGGTTAAATTGAAAAGGCTAAAGGCTAAAGTAAACAAACCGAAAAGTTATCTTACTTTAATCTTTAGCCTTTAACCTTGTTAAGCGGGAGTAGCTCATCTGGTAGAGCGACAGCCTTCCAAGCTGTAGGTGGCGGGTTCGAGTCCCGTCTCCCGCTCAGTAGAAAAATAAAGCCGGGGTAGCTCAGGGGTAGAGCGCTTCCTTGGTAAGGAAGAGGTCACGAGTTCAATTCTCGTCCTCGGCTCGAAATTAACATAGTGAAGTAACATTATTATTTTTTAAAAACAAGTTTTGATATGGCTAAAGAAAAATTCGAACGTTCCAAACCGCACGTAAACATTGGAACTATTGGTCACGTTGACCACGGTAAAACCACACTTACAGCTGCCATTACTCTTACCCTGCAAGATAAAGGTTTGGCAGAATTTAAGTCATTTGATTCAATTGACAACGCTCCTGAAGAAAAGGAAAGAGGTATTACAATTAATACTGCGCACGTTGAATATCAAACTGACAATCGTCACTACGCTCACGTTGACTGTCCAGGTCACGCTGACTACGTTAAAAACATGGTTACAGGTGCTGCCCAGATGGACGGTGCTATCCTTGTTGTAGCAGCTACCGATGGTCCTATGCCTCAAACCCGTGAGCACATCCTGCTCGCTCGTCAGGTTGGTGTACCTCGTCTGGTTGTCTTTATGAACAAAGTTGACATGGTTGATGACGAAGAATTGCTTGAACTGGTTGAGATGGAAATCCGCGACCTTTTGAGTTTCTACGAATTCGACGGTGACGAAACCCCCATTATTCAGGGTTCTGCACTGGGTGCATTGAACGGTGAAGAAAAATGGGTAGCTAAAATCTTTGAACTGATGGAAGCTTGTGATACCTGGATTCCATTGCCAGAGCGCGACGATCAAAAACCATTCCTGATGCCTATTGAGGACGTTTTCTCAATTACAGGTCGTGGAACCGTGGCTACCGGTAGAATTGAAACGGGTGTTATCCACACAGGTGACCCTGTTGATATCATTGGTATGGGTGCTGAAAAACTCAAATCGGTGGTTACCGGAGTTGAGATGTTCCGTAAAATTCTTGATACAGGTATGGCTGGTGACAATGCCGGTTTATTGCTTCGCGGAATCGACAAAAACGAAATCCGTCGTGGTATGGTAATCGCTGCTCCAGGTTCTGTAACTCCTCACAAACACTTCAAAGCTGAGGTTTATATCCTGAAAAAAGAAGAAGGTGGCCGTCATACTCCATTCCACAACAGATATCGTCCACAGTTCTACTTCAGAACAACCGACGTTACTGGTGAAATTTTCATGCCTGAAGGCGTTGAAATGGTAATGCCTGGTGATAACCTTACTATCGAAGTACAACTGATTACCGAAATCGCCATGAGCAAAGGTCTTCGTTTCGCTATTCGCGAAGGTGGACGTACCGTTGGTGCTGGTCAGGTAACAGAAATTCTCGAATAATATTGCTTCTTAATCGAAGCGGTCAAAGGCGTTCCAGTTTTGTGGAATGCCTTTGGCTTCTTACATTAACAGCAAACACGGGAGTAGCTCAATTGGTAGAGTAGTGGTCTCCAAAACCATTGGTTGAGGGTTCGAGTCCTTCCTCCCGTGCAAATTTTTTATATTAGTAAAATGGCTAAATTTAGTATTTCGGCATACATTAAAGAGAGTTACGACGAATGGATGCATAAAGTATCATGGCCAACATGGAGTGAGCTGCAGAACAGTGCAATCGTAGTATCCGTTGCTTCCCTTATAATCGCTTTGGTGGTTTATCTGATGGATATTTCATTCTCCACAGTCTTACAGAAGTTCTATACCATGTTTTAGAACTTTTTTAAGGTTGGCATTGTTCTAACATATTATATATTAACTGTTTATAACTAATTCAATTTCCCGCAAAATGAGCGAACAGTCAGGAAGAAAGTGGTACGTTGTCAGGGCTATTAGTGGCAAAGAAAAGAAGGTGAAAGAATACCTTGAGAACGAAATTAACCGATTGAATCTTCAGGAGCATATTGCGCAAATTCTGATTCCCACGGAAAAGGTTTACCAAATCCGTAAAGGAAAAAAAATCAGTAAAGAGCGTAACTATTTCCCGGGGTATGTACTGATTGAAGCGGAACTTACCGGAGAAATTCCTCACATTATTAAGAACATTCCCGATGTATTGGGATTTCTTGGTACCAGAGGGGAACCGGAGCCCATTCGACCCGCAGAAGTTAAACGAATCTTAGGAAAAGTTGACGAGCTGGCCGAGCAAGGTGAAGAGGTAAACATTCCGTTTATCGTGGGTGAAACTGTGACCGTTGTTGACGGGCCATTTAACAGTTTCAGTGGAATTATCGAAGAGATTGACGAGGAGAAGAAAAAACTCCGTGTGATGGTTAAAATCTTTGGTAGGAAAACACCCCTCGAGCTTGGCTTTATGCAAGTGGAAAAAGAATAAACAATAGTTGTAAACGTATTATCAATTTTAAACATTAGGTTTAAAATGGCAAAAGAAGTAAGTGGATTAATAAAATTACAGATCAGGGGAGGCGCCGCAAACCCTTCTCCACCGGTAGGACCAGCATTGGGTGCTAAAGGTGTTAACATCATGGAATTTTGTAAGCAGTTTAATGCTCGTACACAGGATCAGGCCGGTAAGGTTATTCCTGTTATCATTACTGTTTATAAAGATAAATCCTTCGATTTTATCATCAAAACACCCCCGGTAGCCGTTCAGATTCTGGAAGCGCTTAAATTAAAAAAGGGCTCTGCTGAACCAAACCGTGTAAAAGTTGGAACCTTAACCTGGGATCAGGTGCGTGAAATTGCCGAAGCAAAAATGAAAGACTTAAATGCTTTTTCAGTTGAATCGGCCATGCACATGGTAGCAGGCACTGCCCGCAGTATGGGGGTGAAGGTAAAAGGCGAATTTCCCGCAGTATCTAATTAAAAAACACTCAATTTAAGAGGAGGAGAATTATGGCAAAAATGTCAAAAAAACACAAAGAAGCTTTGGCCAAATTCGACAAGCAGAAAGAGTACTCCCTTGATGAAGCTGTTAAACTTGTAAAGGATATTACTTATACAAAGTTCGACGCTTCAGTTGATTTGAGTGTACGTTTGGGCGTTGACCCACGTAAAGCCAATCAAATGGTGAGAGGTTCAGTAACCCTTCCCCATGGAACCGGTAAAGACGTGAAGGTTCTCGTGCTGTGTACACCTGACAAGGAAGAAGAGGCAAAAGCTGCCGGTGCTGACTATGTTGGATTGGACGAATACATTCAGAAAATCAAAAATGGTTGGACCGATGTTGATGTGGTTATTACCATGCCCAGCGTGATGCCAAAAGTAGGTGCACTGGGACGTATTTTGGGACCAAGAGGCTTGATGCCTAATCCAAAAACCGGCACGGTGACCATGGAGGTGGGCAAAGCTGTTAATGCTGCTAAAGCTGGTAAAATCGACTTTAAAGTCGATAAATTTGGTATTATTCATTCTGCTGTGGGTAAAGTAAGTTTTGACGAAAAAAAACTGAAAGAAAACATCAGCGAATTACTCAATACCATTATTAAGCTTAAGCCATCAGCAGCAAAAGGTACTTACATCAAAAGTGTACACGTTTCCAGTACCATGAGCCCCGGAATCCGGGTCGAAGAAAAATCGGCTGAGTAATTGGTTTTAAAACAAAGTAAAACACTATGAGGAAAGAAGAGAAAAAAGCGCTTATTGACTCTATGTCAGTCCAGCTAGCCGAAACATCTAACCTGTATCTTACCGATATTTCGGGTATGAATGCAGAAGATACCAGCGATCTCAGAAGGTTGTGTTACAAATACGGTATTACCATGCGTGTAGTAAAAAATACCCTGCTGAGAAAAGCAATGGATGCTGCTGACAAAGATTTTAATGAGCTATACGATGTTCTGAAGGAAAACACTGCAATCATGTTTACGGAAACGGGTAATGCCCCTGCTAAACTGATTAAAGAGTTCAGGAAGAATAAAAAATCGGAAAGCCCCGTGTTGAAAGCTGCCTACATCGAGGAAATGACCTATTTAGGCAACGACCAACTGGACTTTTTGGTTGCTATCAAATCCAGAGAAGAACTCATTGCAGATGTTATTGCTTTACTGCAATCGCCTGTTAAGAACGTACTTGGATCATTACAATCCGGTGGTCAAAAACTTTCCGGAATTCTTGAAACTTTATCTGAAAAGAGCGAATAAAGTATAGTTAGATATAAATTATTTTTTGATTATTTTTTTGAATTAAATTAACTTAAAACTAGAATAAAATGGCAGATTTGAAAGCATTTGCGGAACAATTGGTAAACTTAACTGTTAAAGAAGTTAACGAACTGGCTGAAATTTTAAAAGAAGAATACGGTATTGAACCTGCTGCTGCAGCTGTTGCTGTTGCAGGTCCTGCTGCCGGTGGTGCCGAAGAAGCTGAAGAACAAACAGCTTTTGACGTAATTTTAAAAGCTCCCGGCCAGTCGAAACTTGCCGTTGTTAAATTGGTTAAAGAATTAACCAGCCTTGGACTGAAAGAATCGAAAGAATTGGTTGATTCACATCCTTCTGCAATTAAAGAAGGCGTAACCAAAGATGAAGCTGAAGCACTCAAAACTCAACTCGAAGGAGCTGGTGCTGAAGTAGAGATCAAATAAGATTCTCATATTATTTTTTTAGGCTAACCTCTACCCCTTTTTGGGGCTAGAGGTTTGCGCCTATTTGTTCTTTAACATCTTTTCTTTCAATTTATACGTGGTGGTATTGCCCACCTTAATTTGTTTTAACCTAAAAACTTTAAGCCTTGGCTGAGATCAAAAACGAAAGAATCAGTTTCGCATCAATCAAAAACCAACTGCCTTATCCTGATTTCCTTGATATACAGTTGAAATCTTTTCAGGATTTTTTCCAACTGGAAACCAATCCCGATAACAGAAAAAATGAAGGCCTTTACCGGGTTTTTGCTGAAAACTTTCCCATTACCGATGCGAGAAATAATTTTGTACTGGAGTTTCTCGATTATTTTATCGACCCACCACGCTACACCGCTGAAGAGTGTATCGAACGGGGGTTAACATACAGTGTGCCCTTAAAGGCAAAATTAAAACTTTATTGTACCGACCCCGAACACGAGGATTTTGAAACCATCGTGCAGGATGTTTATTTGGGCATGATCCCTTATATGACTCCTAAAGGTACTTTTGTGATCAATGGTGCCGAGCGCGTTATCGTATCGCAGCTTCACCGTTCACCCGGGGTGTTCTTCGGCCAAAACCGTCACGCTAACGGTACCATGCTCTTTTCTGCTCGTATTATTCCTTTTAAAGGATCGTGGATGGAGTTTTCAACAGACATTAACAACGTGATGTATGCCTACATCGACCGGAAGAAAAAAATGCCTGTTACCACCCTGTTGCGTGCCATTGGTTATGAAACCGATAGAGATATTTTAGAAATATTTGATCTTGCCGACGAAATAAAAGTGAGCAAGGCAGGACTTAAGCGTGTGATTGGACGCCGTTTAGCTGCCCGTGTCGTGCGTTCATGGTTCGAGGACTTTGTTGACGAGGAGACTGGAGAGGTGGTTACCATCGAAAGAAACGATGTGATCATCGAGCGTGAAACCGTTTTGGAAAATGCGCATATCGAGCAAATCATCGAAGCAGGGGTAAAAACCATCCTGTTGCATAAAGATGATGCCACGGCCAACGAGTTCCAAATCGTTTTCAATACGCTTCAAAAAGATACTACCAACTCCGAAAAAGAGGCGGTAGAGTATATTTACTTCCAGCTGCGTAACGCACTTCCTCCTGACGAGGAAACGGCGCGCGGTATTTTCGAAAAACTTTTCTTTTCCGAAAAAAGATATGACCTTGGTGAAGTAGGTCGTTACCGGATTAACAAAAAACTGGAGCTTAATACTCCGGTAGATGTGAGGGTGCTTACCAAAGAAGATATTATTCTTATCATCACACATCTTATTAAATTAGCCAACCAAAAAACTTTGGTTGATGACATCGACCACCTCTCAAATCGTAGGGTCCGTACGGTTGGTGAACAGCTTTACTCTCAATTTGGCGTGGGTTTAGCCCGTATGGCACGTACCATTCGCGAAAGGATGAATGTACGCGACAACGAGGTGTTTACTCCAACCGATCTGATCAACGCCAAAACGTTGTCGTCGGTGATTAACTCGTTTTTCGGTACCAATGCCCTTTCACAGTTCATGGATCAAACCAATCCGTTGTCGGAAATTACGCACAAACGTAGAATTTCAGCTTTGGGACCTGGTGGACTTTCGCGTGAAAGAGCCGGTTTTGAGGTGCGAGACGTTCACTATACGCACTACGGCAGACTTTGTACCATTGAAACTCCCGAGGGACCAAACATTGGTCTTATTTCGTCGCTTTGCGTTTATGCTAAAATTAATGAACTCGGTTTTATCGAAACTCCTTATCGTAAGGTAGAAACCGGTAAAATCGATTTTGATCATCCTCCCATCTATTTAAGTGCTGAGGAGGAAGAAGATAAAATTATCGCTCAGGCCAATACGGTTGTTACTGATGACGGGCAGTTTGTCAACGACAAGGTAAAAGTTCGTTACCAGGCTGATTACCCCATTACTCCGCGTGAGCAGGTTGACATGATTGATATCGCGCCTAACCAGATTGCCTCCATCGCGGCTTCATTGATTCCTTTCCTGGAGCATGATGATGCTAACCGTGCTTTGATGGGATCGAACATGATGCGCCAGGCTGTGCCTCTGCTTAATGCTGAAGCTCCAATTGTGGGTACCGGAATCGAAAAATTTGTGGCTCGTGACTCACGAGTGCTGATTAATGCCGAAGGGGATGGCGTGGTTGAATATGTGGATGCTGATAAAATCATCATTCGGTATAACCGCGACGAGCTGGAAAGACTGGTTAGCTTTGACGATGACCTTAAAACCTATTACCTGACTAAATTTCAGCGTACCAACCAAAATACCTCCATCAACCTTCGCCCGATTGTTAGAAAAGGTGATAAGGTACAACGTGGTCAGGTGCTTTGTGAAGGATATGCTACCAACGATGGCGAATTAGCCCTGGGTCGTAACCTGAAAGTGGCCTTTATGCCTTGGAAAGGTTATAACTACGAGGATGCTATCGTGATTTCGGAACGAATTATTAAAGATGATGTATTTACTTCGGTTCATATCGAAGAGTTTACACTGGATGTACGTGACACCAAACGAGGTATTGAAGAGCTTACCAACGACATTCCTAACGTGAGTGCCGAAGCTACCAAAGATTTGGATGACAACGGCTTAATCAGGGTGGGTGCCGAAGTAACCGATGGCGATATCCTTATCGGTAAAATTACCCCTAAAGGAGAAAGCGATCCTACCCCTGAAGAGAAACTGCTTCGTGCTATTTTTGGAGATAAAGCCGGTGACGTTAAGAATGCTTCACTGAAAGCACCGCCATCGATGAAAGGGGTGGTTATCAGCAAACATCTTTTCTCGCGCGCCGCTAAAAACTCCATCTCAAAATCGAAAGAAAAGGAGATTATCACTGCTTTAGACACCGAATATGAAAAATATTTCAAGGATCTGAAGGCCAAGTTAATTGATAAACTTACCGTGTTGATTTCTAACAGAACATCACAGGGTGTTTACAATACTTTTGGTGAAATGGTGGTTCCTCAAAAAACCAAATTCACTCAAAAAATCCTGCAAACCCTCGATTTTACCAACATCAACCCTGACAAATGGACCACTGATAAAGGTAAAAACGAGCTGGTTAAAACACTCATCAATAACTACAATATCAAGTATAAAGAGTTGATGGGCGTGTTAAACCGTAAGAAATTTATTGCCACGGTTGGCGATGAACTTCCCAACGGAATCGTGCAGATGGCCAAGGTTTATATCGCCAAGAAACGTAAGTTGAAAGTGGGTGATAAAATGGCCGGTCGTCACGGTAACAAGGGTATTGTTTCGCGTATTGTTCGTGAAGAAGACATGCCTTTCCTCGAAGATGGAACACCGGTGGACATCGTGCTAAACCCCTTGGGTGTACCTTCGCGAATGAACCTCGGTCAGATTTATGAAACGGTGCTGGGTTGGGCAGGTAAAGAATTAGGATTAAAATTCGGAACCCCGATTTTTGATGGTGCCAATATTGATCAGATTAACGAATACATGAAACAAGCCGGGTTGCCCGAAAATGGAAGAGTATATCTCTACGACGGAAGTACCGGCGAACGTTTCGATCAGCCTGCCACGGTGGGTTATATCTACATGTTGAAACTGCACCACCTTGTGGATGACAAGATGCACGCCCGTTCTATAGGACCTTATTCACTTATTACACAGCAACCATTGGGTGGTAAAGCTCAATTTGGTGGCCAGCGTTTTGGTGAGATGGAGGTATGGGCGCTTGAAGCCTTTGGTGCATCCAATATCCTTCAGGAAATCCTTACCGTTAAATCGGATGATGTTACAGGCCGTGCCAAGGCATACGAAGCAATAGTCAAAGGCGAAAACATGCCAACGCCAAATGTTCCTGAATCCTTCAATGTACTGGTTCACGAATTAAGAGGTCTTGGTCTTGAACTTAACTTCGACTAGTTTTTAATTTTTTTTGATAATAAAATAACTATCAATATATGGCTTTCAGAAAAGACAGCAAAATTCCAGGTAGCTTTAACAAGATAACAATCAGCCTTGCCTCACCCGAATCCATTTTGGAGCGTTCGCATGGTGAAGTTTTAAAGCCTGAAACCATAAATTACCGTACTTACAAACCCGAGCGCGACGGATTGTTCTGCGAGCGTATTTTCGGGCCTGTAAAGGACTACGAATGTCACTGCGGTAAATACAAGAGAATCCGTTACAAAGGGATTGTGTGTGACCGTTGTGGAGTGGAGGTAACCGAGAAAAAAGTTCGCCGCGAAAGAATGGGACACATCGAGCTGGTGGTACCGGTGGTGCATATATGGTTTGTAAGAACCCTGCCTAATAAAATTGGTGCTTTATTGGGATTGCCTACTAAAAAACTCGAGACTATTATCTACTACGAACGCTACGTGGTGATTAACCCGGGTATCAAAGAAGCTGATGGTATTAAGAAACTTGATTTCCTTTCGGAAGAAGAGTACCTCGACATTATGGAAGCGTTGCCTCCTGATCACCAGTACCTTCCTGACGATGATCCCAACAAGTTTGTTGCCAAGATGGGTGCCGAGGCTATCCATGATTTGTTGAAAGATATTGACCTCGACAAAACCTCTTTCGAGTTGCGTCACAAAGCCAATACCGAAACATCACAGCAGCGTAAGGCCGAGGCATTGCGTCGCTTGCAGGTTTTCGAGGCTTTCCGCGATTCACGAAAGAGACTGGAAAACCGTCCGGAATGGATGGTGGTTAAAATTGTGCCCGTGATACCCCCCGAATTGCGCCCGCTGGTTCCGTTGGATGGTGGCCGTTTTGCTACTTCCGACCTCAATGACCTTTACCGCAGGGTAATTATTCGTAATAACAGGCTAAAACGATTGATTGAAATCAAAGCTCCTGACGTCATTATGCGTAACGAGAAACGTATGTTGCAGGAAGCTGTGGATTCGTTGTTTGACAACTCTCGTAAATCGAGTGCCGTTAAAACCGACTCCAACCGTCCTTTGAAATCACTTTCTGATAGCTTGAAGGGTAAACAAGGACGTTTCCGTCAGAACTTGCTGGGTAAACGTGTTGACTATTCAGGCCGTTCGGTCATTATTGTGGGCCCCGAGCTGAAACTTAACGAGTGTGGTCTTCCTAAAGGGATGGCTGCCGAGTTGTTTAAGCCGTTTATTATTCGCAAGCTGCTGGAACGCGGTATTGTAAAAACCGTTAAATCAGCTAAAAAAATTGTGGAACGTAAAGATGCCGTTGTTTGGGATATTCTTGAAAACATCCTGAAAGGGCATCCCGTGTTGCTTAACCGTGCGCCTACTTTGCACCGGTTGGGTATTCAGGCTTTCCAGCCAAAACTGGTGGAAGGTAAAGCCATTCAGCTTCACCCACTGGCCTGTACCGCGTTTAATGCTGACTTTGATGGTGACCAGATGGCGGTGCACGTTCCGTTAGGAAATGCTGCTGTTTTGGAAGCCCAAATCTTAATGCTGGCTTCGCACAATATTCTTAACCCTGCCAACGGGGCTCCTATTACGGTACCTTCACAGGACATGGTATTGGGACTTTACTACATCACCAAAATAAGAAAAAGTTCCAAAGAACATCCTGTTAAAGGAGAGGGCATGAAGTTCTACTCTCCCGAGGAAGTGATTATAGCTTACAACGAAAAACGCGTTGATTTGCATGCTGCCATCAAGGTGAAGGTAAAAGTTAAAGAAGATGGCAAGCTTGTGAACAAGATGATTGATACCTCGGTAGGTCGTGTTATTTTTAACGAGAAAGTGCCAGAGGAGTATGGTTATATTGATCAGCTGTTAACCAAAAAAGCGCTTCGTGATATCATTAGCGAAATCCTGAAAGAGACGGGAAATGCTGTTACTGTTAAGTTTCTTGATGATATTAAAGGGCTGGGTTACCAGATGGCCTTTAAAGGTGGTTTGTCGTTTAACCTTGGCAATGTTATTGTCCCTGAAGTGAAAGAGGAGTTGGTTAAAACTGCCAACGAAGAGGTGGACGAGGTGATGGCGAACTATAACATGGGATTTATTACCAACAACGAACGTTATAACCAGATTATTGATATCTGGACACATACCAACGCCAAACTTACCAACATCGTGATGAAGGAGCTTGCCTCCGATGACCAGGGCTTTAACCCTGTTTACATGATGCTTGATTCGGGTGCTCGTGGATCGAAAGAACAGATTCGTCAGCTCTCGGGTATGAGGGGCTTGATGGCCAAACCTCAGAAATCAGGAGCCACCGGGGGTGAAATTATTGAAAACCCGATTCTCTCGAACTTTAAGGAGGGACTGACCGTACTTGAGTATTTTATCTCGACGCACGGTGCCCGTAAGGGTCTTGCCGATACCGCCCTTAAAACAGCGGATGCCGGTTACCTTACACGTCGTTTGGTTGACGTGGCCCAGGATGTGATTATCTCTGAAAAAGATTGTGGTACCTTACGAGGATTAACCACCACGG
>JANTGU010000018.1 GCA_024762735.1 Bacteroidales bacterium
TTTTAAAACCTTAACCCACAATTATGGCGAAATTTATTATGGTGCTGATGGTAATTACAACTTTGAATTTACCAACACGGGTAATGAACCATTGATTTTGACCAAGCCGCGTTCATCGTGTGGTTGCACCGTTCCTCACTGGCCAAAAGAACCTATTTTACCCGGTGAATCAAGTGCCATCAAGGTTACATATAATACCCATAAAAACGGTGCTTTTAACAAAACCGTAACGGTATATTCAAACTCGGTAACCCACAAAACGGTGGTATTGCGTATTAAAGGAAAAGTAGTTCCCAAACCTACCGAGGAGTTACCTGCCAAGCCAAAATCGAGCGTAGCTCCTTCCAATAAATAAAAGATTTTAACTAACAGATATACTGACTATTACTCGATAGGAGGCCTTCGAATAATAGTCAGTTTTTTTTAATTTCAAAGTCATGCCACAATTATCAAAAAAGGGGCAAATGATGCCCGAGTCACCCATTCGTAAGTTGGTTCCCTATGCCGAGGCAGCCAAAGCAAGAGGTACTAAAGTGTATCATCTTAACATTGGCCAACCCGATATAGAAACACCTGAAGTGGCCCTGAATGCCGTTAAAAATTATAATCCGAAAGTAATTGCTTACAGTCACTCTGCCGGCATGTTGTCGTTACGTCAAAAGCTTACCGAATATTACAAAACTGTTGACATTGATGTGACTGCTGACGAGATTATTGTAGGAGCCGGAGCTTCCGAGGCTTTGTTGTTCGCTTTTCAGTCTATCATGGATCCCGACGATGAGGTCATTATCCCTGAACCTTTTTATGCCAACTACAATGGCTTTGCCACCAACGCCGGCATCAAGGTAAAACCCATTTTTTCTGATATTGAATCAGGGTTTGCGCTGCCTCCCATCGAGGAGTTTGAAAAAAACATAACCGAAAAAACCAAAGCCATCCTGGTTTGTAACCCCAACAATCCCACGGGCTACCTTTACTCGAAAGAGGAGTTGGAGACTTTGCGTGATATTGTAAAAAAACACGACCTTTTCCTTATTGCCGATGAGGTGTATCGTGAGTTTGTGTACGACAATCACCAGCACTTTACGGCCATGCATCTTAAAGGCATCGAAAACAATGTCATTTTAATTGATTCGGTTTCCAAACGTTACAGTGCCTGTGGTGTGCGTATCGGGTGGATGATTTCGAAAAACAAAGCAGTGATGGCCACAGCGCTTAAGTTTGCCCAGGCACGTTTGAGCCCGCCCACTTTCGGGCAAGTGGCTGCCGAAGCGGCCGTGGATACTCCCGATGAATATTTTGATGCCGTGATGAAAGAGTACGTGGCTCGCCGGAATGCAGTGGTAGAGGGCATCAACAAGATAGAGGGTGCTTATTGTCCCAACCCGGCAGGAGCCTTTTATGTGGTAGCTCGTTTACCCATTGATGATGCTGATAAATTTTGCAAGTGGTTATTGGAAGATTTCTCATTTGAAAATCAAACAGTAATGTTGGCGCCGGCCACGGGCTTTTATTCAACACCCGGAAAAGGAACGGATGAGGTGCGTATTAGTTACGTGCTCAACGTGGATGATTTAAAAAGTTCGGTAAAAGTTTTGGGCGAAGCCTTAAAAGTTTACCCTGGAAGGAAATAGTTCCTTTATCGTTTAATAATTCCATTATCTTTGAAAACTATTTATTAATTAACCAAACATTTTTTTTATGAACAAATTGAAATTTTTATCGGTTGTTATCTTCGGAGCATTATTAGTTACCTTTTCATCGTGTGACAAGGTTAAAGATTTAGGTGACGTAACCTTTGATGCCTCCCTTAGTTCTGATATTAGTGCCACATCATCAGGCGAAACCAGAGCCGAAAACTACGCCTTTGGCGGATCGGCGATTATTGATCCTACTGCAGACGAAAACATCAACAAATATTGGGATAACCTCAAAAGTTGGAGTATCCAGAAAGTTACATTGAAAGTTAAAACCATTTCGCAGGATGCCACCATGACCGAAGGTCATTTGGTTGTGAAAGACAACAACACGGACGATACGCTTTTTACTGCTGATGCTACCGGTTTTCCGTTAACCGCGGGCACCGTTATCCTGGAAGTTACCAATGGCGACTGGGCAAGCACCGAAGCTGCTTTATTGGCGCAGCATTCGCTTTTTGTATCTATTGATGGTGCTTTAGACCAGCCAAACGTGGATGTTACTTTTGAAGTGGTAGTTGATTCAAAAATCACTGCCAATCCATTGTAAAAGCAAGACCTCTTTAAATAAAAAAACCACGGTCAAAACGACTGTGGTTTTTTATTTTTTATCGGATTACTATTTTACCCATTCGGATTCCCCCGGAGGAATGCACCTTAATAATATAGATTCCACTTTGCAGGGTGGAGACATCAAGATTACAGGATGCCGCTTTATTTAAACTCCCCTTTTCAATAACTCTCTGTCCTGCCATGTTATAAATTTCAACCGAGTTTAACTTCTCCGAGCTATTGGGCAGGTCAATGCTGACATACTCAGTGGCCGGGTTCGGATACAGATGCAAGGCTGCCCCGTTTTCATCCACTTCATCAACTCCAACATGCGACTCATGCAAGGCCATTAGCCCGTTAGACCCACAGAGCCAGCCATAACCATTATTAAAAAAGAAATAATTTGTTATGCTTCCTGACATGACAAAGAGTTGGCTGTCAATCCATGTTTCCCCACCATCAAGGGTATGAAAAACGTGAGAATCTCCAAAATACCACCCCTCTTCTGAATTTATAAAATGTAATTTTGAATTAAACGAACCTCCAAAATCAAAAGACTCCTGCCAGGAATTTCCACCATCGATAGTTTTAAAAAGTACTCCTTCTTTCGTGGACACGTAACCGGTATCGGCATTGATAAAGCTAATCGCTTGCGGATCGAACACATATCCATCCTCAGTTAATTGCGAATAATACCAGTCGTTTCCACCCGACCTTGTCCGTAGAATGGTTTTACTATTTATGTCGATAAGCCATCCAAGATTTTTATCAAGAAAAAACATCGACCAAAAATTGTAATCACCCGTAAAATTAACCTGTTGCCAGGTAACACCTCCATCATTAGTTTTTTGCAAGACACTGTGATTTCCACACATGTAGCCATTGTTCTGATCTAAAAACTGTAGGCCATAATAGTGCGAAAGGGTATCGGGAACATCCAATAATGTCCAGCTCTCACCATTGTCCAGCGACTTCATCATTTGTGAGCTGTCATTTAGCAAAAACCAATTGCCATCTTCTGCAAAAATCTTGTAAAACGAACCATTTTCAATCAGGGTATCTTTTGCCCAGGTGTAGCCGCCATCGTGGGTACGCATAAGGTCACCTTGCCAAAATCCGGTGGTAGCTATTCCCTCCAAGTTGTTGAAAAATCCTAAGCTATAAAATGAAATCCCCTGCCCTTTACTTAACTTTTGCCAGGTAGTGCCCCCGTCAACGGTTTTGGTTATCGTACCCGTGGAGCCAACAGCCACTAACTGGTTATCAGCGCCACTCGAAAATGAAGTTAACCGGGCATTACCAATGTCTATTTGAGCCACAGAATCCCAGGTTCCACCCCCGTCGAATGTTAAACGCACCTTGTCGTAATCTTCCACTAAAAGCACGCCTCGTTGGTCATCAAAAAAGTGAATATCATTGTAATCTTCATAAACAACCAAATCGTGCTCCGTCCAGGTATTTCCCCCGTCAACGGTTTCAAACAGCTGTCCTTTTCCTGAAACCCAAGCCGTATCAGCGTTAAGATAAGTCACCTTATTTAGTGATTTCGCACCAGCGGGTGTTTTATCAGTCCAGGTAAGACCTCCATCGTTTGTTACCATTAACAATCCCGGGCTATCGCCTGAAAGGTCACCACCCACGGCGCATCCGTTGAGTGAATCGCCAAAGCAAACGCTAAAAAAGTGTTGTTCGTGATGCGTGTCACTTATTATTCTGTTCCAGTGGGCGCCCCCATCGGTGGTTCTAAAAATGATTTTATAGTAGCCAACAATCCACCCGGTGTCGTGGTTGATAAAGAAAACATCATTCAAATCGCCCGGCCAGCTTGGTTTAACCTGGGTTTCCCAGCTTTCGCCTCCATCGGTGGTATGATAGATTTTACTCCATCCCACGGTCCAACCTTCCAGCGTGTCAATAAAATAAACGCCGCTTAAAAGCCCACTGTTGCTTTCATGCCTGGTGTCCCAGCTTATACCGCCATCGGAAGTATGCAACACAACCTCCATGTTGCCAACAGCCCACCCATCCTGCGCGGTGGGAAAGGAAACGCTGTTCAGTGTTCTAATAGTAGGCGTTGGGCTTAGTTGTTGCCAGTCGTTTTGAGCCGTTGCCCAAAAAGTCAGGAATGTAAAAACAGAAATCAATAAAGAATTTTTCATAATATATTGGTTAAGATAAATTTAGATCAAATGTAAAAAAAATCAAATCTCCAAAAAAACGAGATTAATAAAACGCAAAAACAACTTACCAACAGTCATTTCTTTTATTGTACCACAAATCTGGCCACTTTAACTCCTCCCGTATATTGTACTTTAATGATATAAGTACCGCTTTGCAAAGATGAAATGTTTAGGTTACACAAATCTTGCCGGTTTATTCCATCTCGAGTAAGCACGTTTCGTCCTGCCAAATCGTAAACGGTGACGGTGTTGATGGTCTCTCGGTTGCTCAACCTGACAAACAGCCTATCCTGTGCAGGATTGGGATACAGCACCAATTGCTGTCTGGTAGTGGCATAACTTTCTAATCCTGTAAACTCACCGCTGCCTGTTAATCGAACCTGCCTGCCAAACCGGGTGGTGTCGTTGCTGTTCAGCAGACTCAGCACGGCGCTGTAATATTTTGATGAATCCGGTGAAAAGGAGATGTCAACCGGCATCGTTTCACCCGGGTTGATGACCAGGGGCAGCGGCGTTACAAGCCGGAATGCGCTGTCGGTAATGTAACTTTCGTTCAGCACTAAGTCCGTTGCCTGCTGATTGGTAACCCAAAGTTGCATGGTGGCCGAATCACCCAGCATAACGGGAGACTCAAAATCCAAGGTATCGGTATTGAAATCGAAGATGCTTGTCTCCCAGTCAAATTTTAGCGCCCGGTAGCTGATAAGTCCCAGCGTATCCCCGCTTCGCATCTCGAACACGACATCACCATTGCCATTAAACTCGCTGCAGATATTTTTTTGAAAGTTAAAGGACCAACCTGCGAGATAGTTGCCGTTAGGAAGCTGTTGGTTGGAACCCATCACCCGCGAGAAATCGGTTTCGGGAAGGCTAAAATTGTGCTGCACCTCGGAAGTCCTGTTTTCTTCGTCCAGGTAGTATACCAATGCACGGGATGTGGGACGAAGCATCGAATTACCATTGTCAAACAACGAATATAATCCGTTTCCATAATAGCGAATATGATGTTGGGCCAAAAAAGGCACGGTATCGTTCAGACAGGTAAACTCGTTGTGTTTTCCTCCCCAGCGCCAAACCACAGCTCCGGTGTTGGTGTTTATTTTGGTTATCTCGTTCATGACCCTGGAGGAGAGCAGGATGGTTGAATCATCCACTATTTCCAAGGCGTTGGCGTGCACGTAATCGATTTTAGGACTCGTGAAATTAACCAACGTGGTATCAGCGTCAAAAATATCAAAATGATCCCAGCTGTCCCACTGGAATAACACGGATCCGTTAGTATCAATATGCTGAATGACAGCGCCGATAACCGTTGCTGCCGGATTGCCTCCTTCAATGAGCACACTCATATCCACCACCCTTATATCCTGCGCCAACACCCAGTAACTACCATTGGCCATCAGCCTGATTTCGTGCCCATCGGTGATAAAACCGTTTTTTGCCTTGTAGAGGTTGATTTCGTTGTAGTAGCTGTCAAGCTCATGGTAGGCAGTATCTTCACGACTGTACCAGGTTAAAGTGCCCGTTTGCTCCTGCTTGGTAAAGTTGGAGTTAAAACCGTGCATCATACGGTAATAAACCGGAAAACCGGTAGTATCCACAATCATCAGCCAGGCTGAATCGGGGGATATCTGCATCCCGAAATTATTCATAAAATAATATCCAGAAGGATTTTGCGTGTGCCCCGAAACCTTTATGCGGGGAAAACCGTCAGGAAGCGTAAAAGCCGTATTTTGAGCCTGCAAACCAACCATGCATGTTACGAACATGCCAAAAAATAGCAGAAACGCTTTGATTTCTTTCATAGCTATACGAATCTAATCATTCAATCATTTTTTCCGAATATTTGAATAGGCAAAGTCAATGTTTATTTTTCCTTCGTAAACCTGTGAGTTTTCCACATCGACACGCAGAGCCACGGGGTTCAGCATCACATTTTGTTCGTGGGGCAGGCTGTAGTTAAAGGTGTAAAACAGTTTTGAAGGAAGCATGTCGGCATCATCATCATAAGAGTAGTGATAAACAAATTCACTGCCATCCTTTTCCGAAACAAAAATCCTCCGCACCATGTAAGTATTAATATCCACCCAAATAGTGTATTGCGCAACCGTCGTGGTAGTGTCGTAAGGATGTAACTCCACCACCTTGCAGGGTTGACTGTTCACCGTTTCAATGCCCCGGTCGATGGATTTAAAATTGGCACGGCGCAAAAACCTAATTACCGGTGTAAGTTTCTGCTTTGGCAGCACCGTGAATTGATAGGTGGAAATGGAGTAGTGTGCAGGCCATTTAAAAAACATTTTCCCCCGTGTAACTGGTATATTTAACAAGGGGATTTCCGACTTGACGGTAAAAACTGCCTGGTAGTTTTTAATGCTGTCAAGTCTTTGATTGTACTTTTCGATGTATGAAAAGGCATCGCCGGTTTGCGAAAATGCCTGATACGAAAGTAACAGGCTCACAACCAAAAACGCCGTAAATAACAGGTTTCTTTTCATTTTAATCGAGCACCTCCTGTTTGCTGAATATCATCACCGAAGCGGTGTAAAATATCAAAATATGAACTATTAGTACAATGGCATCAAAGGTTAATTTCATCCAGTCGATGGGCGTGGTAAAAAATTGCGACCACGAAGTGAAATAGGAGGTAAACAAAAAGGGCTTAACACTATCGAATAGAGATAGCTCGAGGCTCGACACAAAATACAAGATCACGATTACCGATACTGTTACCAAAATAGCTTTGATGCTGCTTTTGAACAAAACCGAAAAGAGCATGGAAAGCGAAATTACCGTCAGCAGCATCAGAAAATAAAAAAGATAGGCCAGGCCAAAGCTAAGCAATGCCTGGTTGGAAGTCAATACAAAAAATTCACCATGATCGAAGGCGAGCAGTTCGCCATTTCCAAAAATGACCAATCCGGCACCGAGACTTAGTGCGGCCATGAATAAAACCACGATAACGGCGTACAGTTTGGCTGCCATAAAGCGGGCGGTAAAAAATCCGGTTTTAGAAACCTTGCGCGAGAGCACCATCCTGAGCGTGCCATCCGATTTTTCTTCCGAAATCATGCCGCCGGAAACAAAGATAACCATTAGTCCGACAAACAGCCACAAGGCATGAAAAAGTTGATAGGCAAACAAATTGCCATTGATAAGTTTTCCCTCGAAAGAGACTCCCTTGCCAAAGGTGCTTAACAGCGAATCGTAGTACTCCTGCCCCTCAAAAACAAAGGCCAGACTAAAAATCAGCATTAAAACAAATATTACCAGCAGCACTATTTTAGCATAGGGGCGGGTAAACATTTTATATATTTCTTGTAACATCATGGCAGATTATTCGGTAAAGGTTAGATAATAACTGGTAATGGCATCGTCGGGACGCAGCATATACACTTGCACTTCCGACACCATTAAATATTCATTAATAAAGGGAATCACTTTCTTTTCGCAGCTGACTTTTACATGGTCGTCTTCAATCATAACGCTATCAATGGGAAGGTCACTCTCTTTAATCAGTTTCATGGCTTTGGCAGGGTTATCCGTTTCGATGACCAGCCCCACATTGCTGCGGCCAAACAGCTCGTCCACATTGCCTTCCGAAATCAGTCGTCCACCCTCTATCAGCACGATGCGATTGATAAAGCCCTGCAGCTCAACAAGCCGTTTGGTGGCTATCACAATGGTAGTGCCACGATCCCTGTTAATCGATTTAAGCAGGCTCTTCATTTCATGCAAACTCTTAACATCCAACGAACTAAAAGGTTCATCCAGTAAAATCAGCGGTGGATTGTTATAGATTGCCATGGCAATTGCTAACTTTTTACGATCGCCCGAAGCGAGTTTAGCAACCTTTTCGTCCGATAAATCGTACAGGCCTGTCAGCTTAAGTACGCGGTTAATTTCATCGTTATCTTTTTCCAGCCCTGCATATTTGGCAAACAGCTGCAGATTATCAAACAGCGTTAGATGATTGTAAAAAACCGGATCCCCGATCAGCAGTCCCACCTTTGACAAGATGGCTGCCCGGTTGGGAATGAGTTTTTTGCCAAAAATTTCAATTTTTCCTTTGTCAGGATTTATCAACGCTGTAAGCGCCCTGAACAGCATGGTTTTACCTGAATCGTTGGGTCCGATAATGCCGCAAATGTCGCCTTCAAAAATTTCCATGTTAAAATCAGACAACACGGGTATTCCCTTTATCGACTTGGATAAACCGTTAACCTGAAGTATGATATCGTTTTTCAAAAAAAGTTGTTTTTAATGTTCGCAATAAAATTAGGCAAAAAAACCGTAATCAGACTCGATTACGGTTTTTAAATAAATATTTTATCTATTATACTCCTCTTTAAAATACTGGTAAAACCAGGTAATGGTTTCGATACCGTTGTAGAAATTCTCCAGCGGATAGTTTTCGTTAGGGGAGTGAATGGCATCATCCTCGAGACCAAAGCCCATCAAGATTGATTTGATACCCAGCACATCTTCAAAGGTGGAAATAATGGGAATGCTACCGCCACTGCGTGTGGGAACCGGCTGTTTACCATAAACCTCTTGATAAGCCTTTTCAGCTGCTTTGTATGCCGGCATGTCGATAGGGCAAACGTAAGCCTGGCCGCCATGCAGCGTGGTAACCTTTACTTTAACCGACGTGGGGGCAATACTTGTAAAGTACTCTTCAAACATTTTGGCAATCTTTTCGTGGTGCTGGTCGGGAACCAGTCGTGATGACAATTTTGCATACGCTTTTGATGGTAATACGGTTTTAGCGCCTTCGCCGGTATAGCCTCCCCAGATGCCACAAGCGTCAAAGCTCGGGCGAATGCCGGTGCGTTCAATAGTAGTGTATCCTTTTTCACCATCCAACGCTTCTACTCCAATGGCACGCTTGTATTCCTCTTCATCATAGGGTGCCAGGTTCAACAGCCTCCGCTCCTCGGCGGTTGCTTCCAGCACGTCGTTGTAAAAACCGGGAATGGTAATGTGATTATCATCATCGGTAACTTGTGCGATCATTTTTGCCAGCACGTTTATGGGGTTGGCCACTGCTCCGCCAAACAGTCCGGAGTGCAAATCACGGTTGGGGCCTGTTACTTCCACTTCCCAGTAAGCAAGGCCGCGTAACCCGGTAGTAATAGATGGGATATCGGGGGCAATCATGCCGGTATCCGATACCAAAATAATGTCGGCTTTCAGCATCTCTTTGTTGGCCTCGCAAAAAGCCCCAAGATTCACCGAGCCAATTTCCTCTTCTCCTTCAATCATAAATTTCACGTTAACCGGCAGTTTGTCGTTGGCAACCAGCGTTTCAAAAGCTTTAACATGCATAAAACCCTGACCCTTGTCGTCGTCGGCACCGCGTGCCCAGATTTTTCCATCCCGTACTTCCGGCTCAAACGGGGGTGAATCCCATAAATCCACGGGGTCCACCGGCATCACATCGTAATGAGCGTAAACCATCACGGTAGGTAAGGCAGCATCAATAGTTTTTTCGGCATATACCACGGGGTTTCCGTGGGTGGGCATCACCTCAGCTTTGTCAACACCCGCTTTCAGCAGGGCAGCCTTGTATGCTTCGGCAGCGCGCACCATGTCCTCTTTGTGCGATGCCTCCGAGCTGATGGAAGGGATTCTGATGATTTCGAACAGCTCTTCTAAAAAGCGCTCTTTATTGTTTTCAATGTAGGTTTTTACTTTTTCCATATCAATTATTGTTTGTTTTTTTGATTTTGGGTAAATATACTAAATTCGGAAACAGAGAGAGGATTTTTACTTCAAAATAGTGTGATAAATTTTTAACTAAGGTTTAGTGGCAAGAATTTTAAAAATGCCGGTTTTCAAAAGTAATTTCCCCGGTTTCTTATTTAGTTTTTTAAAGTCAACGCTGCTACAGAAACCTACCATGCTGAATCAGACTTTCAAAAGGTAAGAAATCTTGTTATTCCAGGCAGAGTAAAAGAATGTTTCACGCTTCGACTCCGCTCAGCGTGACAAAATATTGTTAATCTGATAACTTAAAAAAATGACTTATTTGAATAAGCTCTTCATTTGGTTACTTTCGAAGTAGTACCCTGTGATTGGTCACCATCAGGTTTAGCCCTATGCAATTAAATGAAATTGGTTAAGATTACTCTTGTTGAACCTGAGTGGAGTTGTCTTTTACATGTCCACATTAAATACTTTCTTTACCAACATTCCAATTCCAAAGGAAAGCAGCGCCACGCCCAGCGAGATGGCCACCATGCTTGAAAAGCGACGGGAGAACTTTACATTTTTGGCCACCGAGATATAATACGTGTAGGCGGCAATAATTAAAACCGTTATCACCAGCATGCCACCAAGCGCCAGGTACGAGTTATCCTGAATAAGATAAGGAAATACCAAAAAGGCAACGGTTACAATATAAGCCACGCCGGTAAACAGGGCTGACTTAACCGGATTAAGTTCATCCCGCTCATCTTCCTGCGATGACAAATAGCCAGAGGCAGCCATGGAAAGTGAGGCAGCCACGCCCATTACCAATCCGGTAACTCCAATTACTTTGTTGTTGCCAAAAGCGAAGGTCAGGCCTGCCAACGTTCCGGTAAACTCTACCAAAGCATCATTCAAGCCAAGCACGATGGCACCCGCGTAGTTAAGGCGTTCGTCGTTAAGGATGCCAATTAACTGTTGCTCGTGAAGCTCTTCATCTTCCTTGATGGAAAGCACTTCGGGTAACTCATCAGAAATGCTGTCGTAAAATTTGCTGGCACCTTCTTCGCCTCTCTCCATCAGACGCAGCGAAAATGACAACCCAAACAGTTTGGCCAGACGAAGATATTTATTCACCTGCCGTCTGTTTGGCTTCACCTCTACTCCGGTTACCGTTTTCCAGAAATCGTAATGCTTTTTTTCATCCTCCGAAATGGTCAGCAATATTTTTTTGTTCTTTTCATCTTTTGAAATGGCAGCTAATTCCTGATAAATAAAGTATTCAGTTATCTCGTTTTTTTGCTGCTCCAAATATTGAGGATTAACAGATTGGTTCATGATTATTTTTTATGGCAAAGATAGCAAGGTTATTGAGGTTGTTCAAAAAAGTCGTTTAGAATTTAATGATTGGTCTATGAGAAAAGATGAAACATCCATGGCTTTCTGAATACAAACTCGCCCAAACGCCCGACTGACCACATTTGGGCAGGTATACTGTTCGGTACTGGCGGGCAGGGGAAATATCGTGCCCCTGTAAGGGTCGAATCTTAATAACCCGTCCCGATAGCTATCGGGATTAACCCCGGGGGTAAAAAAGAAGAAAGTCGTTTTGGCGGAATTTTTGCTCACAAAAGCAAAAATTGTGACAAAACATAAAAGAATGAAATACAAAATTATAAACACATGGGAAAACCCTTGATTAAATTCTGTATAAAAAAAGCCACCCGCAACAGTTACAGGTGGCTTACTCATCAATATAAGAAAATTACTACCATCCCACGATGGTAATGCCAATCGTCCAGGGATTTAAATCGGGGCCTCTGCCGTTTTGGAAAAATCGGTTGATGCCGTATGTTGCAAACACGTTAAGCCAACCGTAGCCAATTCCTACTCGTGCATCAAATTTAAAAGGCGGTTGATAGAAGCTGCTGAAATTTTTAACAATATTTCGGTCGTTGCGATCGGGCGTGCGATACACTTCTACACCGGGGATACCTGTAGCAGGATCGGTTAACCTGTACTCTTTGTCGGCTTCGTTAAAATATATTTTGGTATGAGAGGTTACGCGTACACCTGCTACGCCGCCCACCGTGAAATGAAACCGGTGCTCCGGGTTTGTGCTACCTGTTTGAAATTCAAAAAGTACAGGGACAGTAATATACATGTTGGTGAGTTTTGTTTTTCTTACTGAAACACCATCCATGTAGTAGCCTTCCACGTTAGAGGTGCCGTCAACCAGCTTGGTTTGATTGGTGAAAAAATAATTATTCCACGACATCCCCAAACCGGTCATCATGCCAACCGTACGTTGTTGGTTGAAAGGGATGTTTTGTTCCCAGAGGTTAAGGTTGACAGCCAACGATTTTTCGTATATCAGGTTGAGATAATCGTATTCTTTACCCCAATTGGTATTAAAATCAGGAGTTACATAACCGTTTATTCCCAGTTCCACACCGCCCCAATGGCCGTTAAACCTGGGTTTCTCAACGCGCTCCCACTTAACGTCACCTTCGTCGCTTACCCTGAGCTGATGGCCGCCAATACGAACCGTCACCGTGTCACCATCCACGACTTCCACATCAATGCTGCCCACTTTTACTTTGGTAGTATCCTCATAATTGTCAGCATCGGTAACCACAACGCTGGCACCGGGACTTGTAATGACTCGATGAGTCCCGTTTTTAGTAGTATCGAGATTCCACTCCTCAGGATTACCTTTGAATTTAACATCAGCAGCACCGCTTGTTTTGTAATCAATTTTATGAATCACATTCACGTAAACCGAAGAGGCGCCACTAGCTACGATCGATGAGGTGTCAGATACCAAATTTTTGGCTACGTAGTCGGCAGCCCCACTGGCAACAACATGTTGTCTGCCTGCTTTTCCGGATAAATCAACTGAGGCGGCACCCGAAACATTGGCTTCTACATTTTCATAATCGAGGTTCAAATCTACATCGGCGGCTCCACTGGCAATAATCCTGAGTTGTTTGCCTTCGAAAACAGAACCTTCCGAAGTGACTGTTGCAGCACCTGAAACATTAAGCATTTCAAAGGCCGGAGTGGTTATATAGAAATGAAAATCTTCGTTATTTTTTAATCTGATACCACTATAGGTAATAGTCAGCAATCCGCCATTTACTTTTACTTTGATGGCTTCCTGAACTCTTTCAGGTGCTTCCACGACAACAATATAGTCAGCCCCTTTGATTAAGGTTACATCGGAGGCACCACTCATTTTGATACCGCTGAAGGGCTCTGTCATAATTTTACGTTTAACGTTGTTGTTTTGTCCGAAAGAAAACAAGGAAGCTACCAGGAGCACTACAACTACAATACTTTTTTTCATAACTATGGATTTTTTGTTTGGTTTAAATCAATTTTCGAGCATAAGACGGGTGTTACTCAAATAAAGTTACAAGGGTCTTAAAAATTCAGGGCAGGGAAATAAAGTTGTTTGAGGTTTCAATAACGAAAAATCAGCAGGTAAATATATTGTTATAACACACCCCTTAATCTCCTCTCGAGTCCTAAGACTCCAAAAAATATGGAGCCAACAAAACGCAATGACAAGATTATCCTCCGGGCTTCCCGATAGCTATACGGGGCCGGAGGAGAGAGGATGGCTGCACTATTATCCTCTCTACCCCGGGGTTTAGCCCGGGGGGGTGTACGAATGTTGTGTTGTTAATTAAATTGTTGAAATGCTAGAACTTACAATATACTCGCCATTAGTAGAGGGAAATGCAAGGAGTTTATCTGCTGATTTTTGTAGTTACACATGTAACACCTTTCATAAATACCTACAATAAGGTAGCAGGAATTGGCAGAAACTTATTTTCTTTGCACACGCAATGACATTGGAAGATTTACATAATGGCCAAAAAGCCATCATCACGAAGGTAAGAGGAAGCGGTGCTTTTCGAAAGCGCATTATTGAAATGGGATTCGTGGTGGGCAAAGAGGTAACTGTAATTCGGAATGCCCCGTTAAAAGATCCTATCGAATATAATATCATGGGGTATGATGTGTCGTTGCGACGATCGGAAGCGCGTCTGATAGAAGTATCGAGAAAAGGCAATGGCAAGGGACGAAAACATTTTGACGGAACCCTTAAAGCCTCTCAGCCCAAAGGCAATGGCCACAATGCCCACTCAAAAACCATCAACGTGGCCTTGGTTGGAAATCCTAACTGCGGTAAGACAACCCTTTTTAACTATGCTTCCCACTCTAAAGAAAAAACCGGAAACTATGGCGGTGTAACCGTAGGTGCTGCCACGGCCAAATTTTTTCATCGGGGTTACACCTTTGTCCTAACCGATTTGCCCGGAACCTACTCCATTACCAGCTATACACCCGAAGAGCTTTATGTCCGGTCGCATATTATTGAAGAGGTTCCCGACATCATTTTAAATGTGATCGACTCCTCCAATCTGGAGCGAAACCTTTACCTGACCACGCAGCTCATCGATATGGACGTGCGGATTGTGGCTGCCCTGAATATGTGGGACGAGTTTTTGGAGAAAGGCGACAGGTTCGATTACGAAAGCTTGTCGAAAATGATTGGCATCCCCATGGTGCCTGTAATGGCCTCCAAAGGAAGGGGTATCGGTAAACTGTTTAACAAGATTATTGATGTTTACGAAGGTCGCGACACGGCCATCAGGCATGTCCATATCAACTATGGCAAGTACACGGAGAAAATCATCAAAGAGCTTCAGGGACTTATCCGCCAACCTGGTAATGAAGCACTGACCACGGTTATTTCGCCTCGCTATATAGCCATCAAGTTGCTGGAACATGATGCGGAAGAGATTAAGCGGGTGAAAGAAAAATGTGTAAACGCTGATGAAATACTGGAACATGCCAAAGAGGCATCGGAACAGTTATCAAAATTGCGTAACGAACCGGTTGAAACAGTGGTTACCGATTCAAAATACGGTTTTATTGAGGGCGCCCTGCGTGAAACTTATAAACCGGCGGCCAAGCGTAAAAAGATTTCTCAAAGCCGCATCATCGATTCCATTGTTACCAGTAAAATACTGAGCTACCCTATTTTTCTATTGGCCATGTGGGTAACTTTTCAGGCCACTTTTTTCTTGGGCGATTATCCCATGCAATGGATACAGGCGGGGGTGGACTGGCTTAGCGCCACCACTAAAACGCTGTTACCCGAGGGCATTATCAGGGATGCACTTTCCGATGGAATTATTGAAGGAGTTGGCGGTGTCATCATCTTTTTACCCAACATCCTTATCCTTTTCTTTTTTATCACCTTGATGGAAGCTTCGGGTTACATGGCTCGTGTGGCATTTATCGTTGACAAGCTGATGCACCGCGTGGGGCTTCATGGTAAATCGTTTATTCCCATGCTGATGGGTTTTGGCTGCAACGTGCCGGCCATCATGGCTACCCGTACCATCGAAAGTAAATCGGACAGGCTGGTTACCATGCTTATTATCCCTTTTATGTCGTGTAGTGCCAGGTACCCTGTGTATATTTTAATTCTGTCGGCCTTTTTCGACGATCATCGCGGTACCCTTTTGTTTGGCATTTACCTGTTTGGTATCATGCTGGCCGGATTAGTGGCCTGGTTATTAAAGAAAACCATGTTCAAGGTTAACACCATCCCGTTTGTTATGGAGTTGCCTCCCTATCGGGTTCCGCCGGTGAAGTCGGTTTTAAAACAAACATGGTTCAAAGGTGAGCAGTATTTGCGTAAAATGGGAACTACAATCCTGGTAGCTTCTATTATTATTTGGGTGTTGGGCTATTTCCCGAGAGGCAAAAAAGTAGAACTGGATATTCAAAATAAAATTGAACAGGTTACCCAAAGTTATCAGCAAAAAACAGCTGCCGGTACTTTGGGTGAAGAAGTAGTCAATCATTTGATGGCTGAGCGCGATGTAAAAATTGACTCTTTAAACAGAAGCAAGCAGATGCTGATTCAGGAGCAGTCGATGATTGGACGCATTGGAAAATTTATTGAACCCGCAATTGCTCCCCTGGGGTTTGACTGGAAGATGGGCGTGAGCCTGGTAGCGGGTTCTGCTGCCAAAGAGGTGGTAATTAGCACCATGAGTGTTCTGTTTCAGGGAGACCCGGACGATGTGACCAACAGCGGCCTGGTACAAAGGCTGCAAAATGCTGTGTATCCCAGTGGGCCTAAAAAAGGACAACCGATTTTTACGCCGTTGATTGCCCTTTCGTTTATGCTCTTTATTTTAATCTAT
>JANTGU010000019.1 GCA_024762735.1 Bacteroidales bacterium
CAAGTTGGAAGAAACTGGATAAATATGATGTAATTGTGAGCAACCCGCCATATGTTACCATGGCTGATAAAAAGCAAATGCAAAACAACGTGGTTAATCATGAACCGCATTTGGCACTGTTTGTCACCGATGAAGATCCGCTGATTTTTTATCATGCCATCACTGATTTGGCACTGTCCCATCTGAACTCCGGGGGACATCTTTGGTTTGAAATTAATGAAGCCCTCGGAAACGAGGTATCGGAGTTCTTGGAAAACAAAGGATTTCGTGAGGTTGTACTCCATAATGATTTGAATAATAAGCCCCGGTTTGTTGCTGCCGTTAAACCAAAGTAAAATCCTCTGGGTTATTGGGCTTTTTTACATAATTTTGCCGGCACTATGACAAAAAATAATGGAAGCAACGGAAAATCGAGCTTGTTCGGTCAGCAAGGTACTAGCCAGCCCGTGGATCTCAAGGGACAAAAACTTGAATTTCCGGTAACCTATAACCTTAAGGCGGTTATGACCGGTACCCGGTTTGATGATGAAAACAAGCAGGACATTGTTTCGGTGTTTAATCAACTGAAAATACCCTATACTTATCTCGATAAAAAAGTAAGTAAAAATGGAACCTATACCAGTTTTACCTACAAAATCTCCCTCGTGAGTAAAGATCAGATGTACAAAATGTACGAGCAGTTACGTGCCATCGACAATTTAAAATTTGCTTTATGATTTATAAATTGCTTGTGCTGGCTGCCGGGGGAAGTTTAGGAACTACACTGCGGTTTTTAGTGTACACTTTTTTTGAAAAAAATTATCACTCTGACTTTCCATGGGCCACCCTGACGGTCAATATTATAGGCTCCTTCTTAATCGGTTTTCTGTGGGGTTACTTTGCCAATCATTACCTTTCGGCAGGTTTGCGAATGCTGATTTTTGTGGGCTTTTTGGGTAGCTTTACCACCTTTTCCACCTTTGCGTTCGATAATTTCAGCCTGTTGCGTGATGGTGAATTCAAGATGATGATACTCTATTTGCTGCTAAGCAACGTGGTGGGTATCGGACTTGCCATCGGAGGCTACTTTTTGTCGAAACAAGTAGCGTAACCGACTGCTGGTTCTCTTTACAATCGAAGCGCCGTTTAAACAATGCTTTTTAGAATCATTATAAGTTTAAAAAATAGTAGCGTTTTTATTTGAGCAATAAGAATATTGAAATAGTTTTGCCGTGATTTTCTTCGGGGCAGGGTGTAACTCCCTACCGGCGGTGACAGCCCGCGACTCACGCATACAGCGTGACTGATTTGGTGAAATTCCAAAGCCGACGGTTATAGTCCGGATGGTAGAAGAAATCGTGGTGCAAACAGTAACCTTGCGGTCAACGCTGGGGCATGCGCAACAGCATTGTTGCCATACCCTCCCGTGTGTTTTCAACCATCAACCCCGTGGAAATGTAAACGGAGTTAGTTTTTGAAAACATTCTTTACATGAAAAAAGTATTTGTTTTTTTATTGGTCGTGCTATCACAATCCTTGTGGGCGCAGTTTATGATTACAGGCAGTGTGGTGGATGCCGAAACGGGACAACCTTTGCCAAATGTGCAACTTTTAATTTCAGGTAGCTCATCAGGTGGGCTAACCAACGAAGATGGAGCGTTCAGCATCAAAACATCCATCAAACAAGGAACGTTGCAAATTACCCGAATAGGTTATCAAACCAAAAGCCTTTCCTTTTCGTTTAATGCCAAAACTTCCATAAACCTGCATCAAATTCAGCTTTCAACCGTCATAGTTTCGCTTGATGAGGTGACGATCAGCGCGGGCCTGGCCAACCATGCGCTTGATCCGGTTTCGGTAACGGAAATTGATTCCAAAACCATCCGCACTCAGCTTAACGATAAACCATTGCCTCTTTTGTTTAATACAACCCCCGGCGTTTACAGCGTGACTGCTGGTGGCGGATCCGGCGATGCCGTGTTGACCATGCGTGGCTTTAAGCAGGATAACATTGGTTTGTTGCTCAACGGGGTGCCTGTCAATGGCGTAGAAAACGGGCTGGTGTATTGGAGTAACTGGCAGGGTCTAACCGATGCTTCCGCATCCATTCAAATTCAAAAAGGGCCGGGGGTAGCCAATATGGCGACCAATGCCGTGGGGGGTAGTGTGAATATTGTAACTTACAATACTGATAAACCCAAAGGGGGAAGTCTTGCTTATCAAGTTACTTCATACGGAAATCAAAAACTATCGCTGGCTTTAAATAGCGGAAAAATGGCCAACGGTTGGAGTGTTTCGTTTTTGGGAAGTTATGAAAAAGGGCCGGGTTATATTGATGCCACCTTCGTGAAAAGTTGGGGATACTATGTAAGTGCCACCAAACAGTTTGGTAAAAAAAGCAAGCTAAACATAACCCTCCTGGGGTCGCCACAAAAGCATGGACAGCGAACCCTCAAGCTGAGTAAACAGGAAGTGGAAGTTCATGGTTATCAGTATAACAAAGACTGGGGAGGGCACGAAGGTTCCATGCGCAATGCCTCACAAAATTTTTATCATAAACCCTTTTTGTCGGTTAATCATTACCTGACCATTGATGACAACAAAACATGGGCAAACTCTTTTTATGTCTCTTACGGTTCAGGGGGTGGTTTGTGGTCGGAGAGTTTTAATTACGCTCCTTCTATCTTTAGCTATCGAAATAGTGCGGGACAACTTGACTGGAGTGCAATCTACCAAAACAATGCAAACCACGAAGGAAGTTATGTGCTTGATAATGGAGACACTGTTTCAGGCTATGCCCTGAATGTGCAAACAAAATTTTTGGCAAGCCACATTGTTTCGGGATGGCTCTCCACCTACGAACAAAAATTGGGTAATGGATTGAAACTTGTTGCCGGGTTACACTATCGCTATTTTAACTCTTTTTTGCGTGAGGAGGTGTCCGATCTGCTCGGGGGTAGCTTCTTTATCGAAGATTATGGATGGGCAGTAGATGGTGTATCAGGACGAGATCAGATAAAGATGCCCGGTGACATCATCCGGGTTAACAACAATTCTATCATCCATTTTTCAAGCATTTATGCGCAGTTGCAATACAACAATCAGCGATGGAACGGGTATGTTTCGGTCAATCAGAACAACAACCTTTATCAACGAGTGGATCGTTTTAACTATATCGAAAATCAGAAGAGTAAACCTGTTTTTAAGCCCGGGTTTGACGTTAGGGTAGGCTTGGCTCGTCATCTGTCCAAACAACATAAAATCTATGTGAATGCGGCCTGGTTAAGTCGTGCCCCCTATTTTAAATATGTGTTTGGAAACTATACCAATGTTCCGGTAACCAATCTGAAAAACGAATCGGTTGCAACGGCTGAAGCCGGATACGTGTTTAACCAACACGGGTGGCATGTGGCTGTTGACGGTTATTATACCTTGTGGAAAAACGTATCGATGCTTTCAAATGAGTACATCCAACTGGAAGACAATACACAAACGCGCGCCATGGTTAACGGCTTAAACGCGACCCACAAAGGGCTGGAAGTAGCAGTCAGTTATCAATGGCAAAACAGGGTCAAGCTTAATTTGTTCGGCTCCCTGGCCGACTATCAGTGGCAAAATAATGTGGAGGCTACCTTATTTAATAATAACAACGTGGCTGTTGATACAGTGTTTGTTTATGCTTACGGTTTAAAAGTGGGAGGAACCGCCCAGCAGCAAATAGGAGGAGCGATCGATTTTCCGGTATGGTCATTTTTCAACCTTAAAGCGGAATGGATTTGGTATGGCAAGCGCTATGCTGATTTCGATCCGGTTAACCGGGGCAATCCCGAGGATCAGAGGCAACCCTGTTTGCTCCCCGCTTACCACCTGGTCAACCTATATGCCAACATCCCCTTTGATGTAGCCCAGAAACACGGGAACCTGGATTTGAGTGTTAATAATTTACTCAACAACCATTTTATCATCATGGGGCAGGATGGAGCTGACCATTCTATAAATACATTTCGTGGTTTCTGGGATAACGGACTTACATTCGTGGCTCGCTTAAGTATTTACTTTTAAGCAGCAGCTTGCCGGTTATCGGTTATATTGAAATGCCCTGAATTTTAGCTAATAATGTTTTAAAGCTCCATGGTTGTAAGTATTTGATAAAAAAAATGAACATTTTATTAACAGGTTAGGAAAATGATAAATATCATTATTTCAACATGATAGATGCATGTCGCTATTTATGTTAATAGATGTTAATGATAATTTAACAAAGGGGGTTTTATTAGTGTGAAAGAATTTATACATTTGCGCAACAAATTAATGTTTGAAAACCAAAAAAAATCAAATTTTTAAGCTTATGAAAAAAAGAAGTTTACTCTTTACAGTGATGGTTTTGGCAATTGCCGTTACCTCGTTTGCTCAGGGAGTTATTCAGGGTGTTGTTCAAGATGCAAACACCAATGAAACTCTTATTGGCGCCACCGTGGTTGTTGAAGGAACAACTTTTGGTGTAACTACTAATCTCGACGGTAGCTTCCTGCTGGTGGCTCCTGCCGGAGATATCAAACTCGACATTAGCTATGTTGGGTACGAAAGTAAAACAATGGACTTAACAGTGAAAGATGGCTCCACTTACAACGTGGGTAACATCCTGTTAAAATCGAGTGCCATTGGTTTGGATGAAGTGAATGTAATGGCTTCGGTAGCCGTTGACCGTAAAACCCCTGTTGCAGTATCTACTTTAGATGCTCAAACTATCCAAAATCAATTGGGTAGCCAGGAATTTCCTGAAGTGATGAAAAACACGCCTAACGTGTATGCTACTAAAACCGGTGGTGGATTTGGTGATGCCCGTGTTAACGTTCGTGGTTTCGACCAAAGAAACGTGGCTGTGATGATCAACGGTATTCCTGTTAACGACATGGAAAACGGTTGGGTTTATTGGTCAAACTGGGCAGGTTTGGGTGATGCTACCCGTACCATTCAGATTCAGCGTGGTTTGGGTGCTTCAAAACTGGCCATCAACTCAGTGGGTGGTACCATTAACATTATCACCAAAACTTCTGACATGAATAAAGGTGGTTCCTTCCAGGTAGGTGCTACCGATTATGGCCGTTTCAAATCGATGTTGACCTTGTCAACTGGTGAGTTAAAAACTGGAACTGCTATTACTTTTGTTGGTTCACGTACCTTTGGTAAAGGTTATATCGATGCTACCTGGGTTGATGCCTGGTCCTATTTCCTTTCTGTTTCACAAAAGATTGGTAAAAATCATCAATTGGTATATACCCTCATTGGTGCCCCGCAGCAGCATGGACAAAGAGACGGTTACTACATGCTTGACTCGGCTAAATTTAACAAATATGGTCCTCGTTACACCCAGAACTGGGGATGGCGCGGTGGTGAAATGTTAAACGAGCGTGTTAACTTCTACCACAAACCACAAATGTCGTTAAACTGGTACTGGACCATTAACGAAAAAGCTTTCTTGTCAACTTCTGCTTACTATTCGTTTGGTAACGGTGGTGGTTCCGGTCCTTTGGGAATGAGCCCATACAAATATGAGCCTCCTAAAACTGCCAGTGGCTATTACGACTGGGATCAAATGGCATTCTTAAACTCACAAAATATCGATTCTTCCATCTCGGAAACCGAAGCCCGCTCTATTCACATCATTCGTAATTCGATGAATAACCACAAATGGATGGGTATCCTTTCAACTTTGAATTATAACTTCAGCGATGCACTGGTACTGACTGCAGGTCTTGATGCCCGTCATTATAAAGGAGAACATTACCGCGAAGTACGCGACCTGGTGGGTGGCGACTACTGGTATGACAGTAAATTCGGTATGTCAAAAGTAGGTGATAAAATTGCTTACTGGAATGATGGTATTGTAACTTACGGTGGTTTGTTTGCCCAGTTGGAGTACACCAAAGGAATATTCAATGCTTTTGCTGCTGCCACGGTTTCAAATACCTGGACAAAAAGAATTGACTACAGAACCTACTTGCCCGATAATAATGCTGCTGTAAGTGATGTGCTTTCTAATTTAGGTTACAACTTTAAAGTAGGTGCTAACTTTAATATTACCGAAACAAGCAACATTTTTGTTAATGGTGGATTCTATTCACGTGTTCCTTTCTTTAGATTTATGTTCTTAAACTACAGAAATGATGTGAATCCCGATCTGACCAACGAAAAAATTACTGCTGCTGAAGTAGGTTATGCATATAATGGCAAAAAGCTTAAAATCAGAGCCAATGGATATTATACCATTTGGAATGACATTTCGTTGTTAACCGGTTTTGTTGCTGATGATGGTAGCTACGTAAATGCTTTCATGTCGAGCTTACAGGAAGTTCACAGTGGTATTGAGTTAGAAGCTACTTATATTGCTACCAGATGGTTAAGGTTAGGTGGTATGGCTAACCTTGGCAACTGGAAATATGCTGACGATGCTACAGCTAAACTTTATGATGATCAAACTCATGCCTTAATTGGTGAAGGAACCATTTATACCAAAGACCTTAAAGTGGGTAACCAGCCACAAAATTCTTTTGGTGTTAATGGAACATTCAGAATTGCCAAAACCATCGATTTAGGATTTAACTACCTCTATTACACACAGCTTTACGCTCAGTTCAAACCTGAAACACGTAAAGATCCTGATGTAAGAGCTCAGGCCTTCCAACTGCCTAATTATGGTATGTTAGATATGCGTTTAGGCTGGAAATTCAAATTAGCCGGTCTTGATTCATACTTCAACTGGAATGTTTACAACGTTACCAATAACGTAACTTTGGTTGAAGCTGAAGACAAATACAACGCCGACCGTGGTGAATATGTATTTAAAAAAGGCTGGTGGAGCTGGGGACGTAACATGAACTTCTCATTGAAAGTTCGTTTCTAAACCAAGCTTAATCATTATAAAAAAAGCCGCGCTGCAAAGTGCGGCTTTTTTTATGGTTCAATGGTTTGCTCATTATTGTGTCCTTTAGGGCAGGGATAAGTGTGCCAGTAATATCGGGCTTTAGCCATTAACAGAAAAATATCCTACACCTTTTCATGCCACCCGTCATCTCTCGCACGGTTTGCAACCGTGCGCTAACACTATCAGGCTTAAAACACTAAAAAAGCACCCTGAGCGGGCAGTTTTTTATCTCCATAAGCTGCCCTTTCAGGGCGTGAGAATGATCCCTTTATGGACAAAAAAAATAAATCATGGCAAATACATAAACCCCGTTGTACATTCAATTTTTATCAGCATATCAAAAAGGGAATTAGCCCATTTCCTCCTCATACCTGAAAATTTCCTTTTACCTTTTTATACCACTTGATTCGTTTTTTGTAATACCTTTGCTGGTTCAAAATTACCGCATTGTAATTTCTTATTTCTAACCCATTCAACCTGAAAATCAATGGCTTTAAATTGTGGAATCATCGGTTTGACCAACATTGGAAAAACAACCATTTTTAATTGCATGTCGAACTCCAAAGCGGAGAGTTCAAACTACGCTTTTAGTGCTACCAAATCAAACAAGGGAGTGGTGGATGTAATCGACCCGCGCCTTTACGAAATTGATAAATTGATTGAGGCCGACAAGGTGGTGCCGGCTACCGTGGAAATCGTTGATGTTCCCGGCCTTGCCAAAGGATCTTCGCAAGGTGAAGGAGTGGGTAACAAGTTTTTAGCGGATATCCAGCAAACCGATGCCCTTATCCATGTATTGCGTTGCTTTGACGATGATAATCTTCCGCATATTGAGGGTTCGGTGGATCCCGTTCGTGATATGGAAATCGTGGATTTCGAGCTTCAGGTCCGAGACCTTGACCTGGTGATGCGTAAGATACAACGTCTTGAAAAGTTAGCAAAAACCGGAAACAAGGATGCTAAAAAGTCTATTGAAACCATGAACATTTACAAGGAGCACCTTGAAAATATGGGCAATGCCCGCACGGCTCCGGTTTCGGAAGAGGAAGCTGAAATTATTAAGGATATGCAATTGCTAACTGCCAAACCTGTTATTTACGTGTGTAACGTGGACGATGCTTCTGCCTTGCGGGGTAACGACTATGTGGCTCAGGTCAAAGAGGCGTTGGGCGAGCAGGCAGATAAAGTTATTGTGATAGCCGGGGAGCTGGAAGCAGAAATTAGTGAACTGGAAGATGAGGAGGACAGAAGGGAATTTTTACGTGATGCGGGATTGGAAGAGCCGGGCGTAAACAAGCTGGTGCGTGCTGCCTACGATATATTAAACCTCCAGTCCTTTTTTACAGCTGGGAAAACGGAAAACAGAGCCTGGACCATTAAAAAAGGCATGACAGCACCGCAGGCTGCCGGGGTGATTCACAGCGATCTGGAAAGAGGCTTTATCCGCGCCGAGGTAATTGCTTACGAGGACTTGATAAAATATGGTTCGGAACATGCCGTAAAAGAAGCCGGAAAATTCAGGGTAGAAGGGAAAAATTACGTGGTGCAGGATGGTGATATTCTCAACATAAGGTTTAACGTGTAGCCTCGGGCTCGGATAAATCAGATAATATTATCTTATGGCAATAAATTACATCGCGCTCATCCAGAGCATGCTCTCCCCGGGAATTATGATTTCAGCCTGCGGGCTGCTGTTGCTGGGGATGAATAACAAGTATTCATTAATTGTAAACAGAATCAGAACTTTAACGGCTGAAATGCGCACGTTGGAGTCAGGCCATACATCGGGAGACAGAATGGACTGCATCCATCGTCAATTGCCATTACTTAATAAAAGGATGAAGCTGGTGGAAAATGCCGTTTGGCTTTACACTGTGGGTATTGCCTTGTTTATTCTTGCCATATTTTCCATAGGCATCAATCAGATGAGTGAAGGGGGCCTCGCCATTCAGTTTTCGTTTTTGTTTTTCGTGTTGGGCCTTCTTGTAGTTTTGATCGGTATTTTCTTTGCTGCCCGCGAAGTTCGACTGGGGTATCGCATTGTACAACTGGAAATTAATTATGCTGTGGAGTGTTCCAGGAAAGAGCGATAAAACATTTCGATATTTGGCCATATAAAAAAGGTATATAAATGAAAACCTATCTGGATTGTATCCCCTGCTTTATGCATCAGGCCTTGCGTGCCGCCAAAATGGCTACTTCGGATGAAAGGGCGATCAAGGAAATTCTTGACCGAACCGGCGATATGGTAAAAACCATACCCATGCAGGCCACCCCGGCGGAGACAGGCATGATGGTTTATCGAATCGTTAAGGAGGTAACAGGCGTTTATGACCCTTACAAAGCCATCAAAAGGAAACACATTGCGGAAGCTAACTCCATTTACCCCGAGCTTGAACAGCTGGTAGAAAAGTCGGAGGATAAACTGCTCACGGCCATCCGTATTGCCATTGCCGGCAACGTAATCGATTTGGGAATTAACAAGACCTTTGATATTGTTAGCGATGTAAAAAAAATCATGCATCAGGAGTTTGCTGTTTTTGATTACGAGGCCTTTAAGCAAGCGCTTGATGGTGCCAAAAACATTCTCTACCTGGGAGACAATGCAGGGGAGTCGGTGTTTGACAAGTTACTCATCAAGGCACTGAAAAAGCCGGTAAAGTATGCCGTACGTACCAAGCCTATTATCAATGATACTACCATGGAGGATGCCATTGAATCGGGACTGGATTCGGTGGCGGAGTTAGTTGATTCAGGAAGTGAAGCACCTGGCATTATTTTAGATGAGTGTTCGCCGGCATTTCTGGATACCTTTAACCGGGCTGATCTTGTTATCAGCAAGGGACAGGGCAATTATGAAGGTTTGTCCGATTGCAGTCGACAGGTATTTTTTATGCTCAAGGCAAAATGTGCTGTTATCTCGAACCATTTAGGCGTTAACGAAGGGGCTATTGTATTAAAGGAATACAGAGCTATTTAAGAGCACGTCGTGTTGTAAACATGAGACTACCCTTGCTTAATAAACCGAACCCCTCATTTTTTTCTCGTTGCAAGGGTGTATTTTGAAGATTTTTCTACTGGAATTTTGAGTCGTGCCAGGTTCTTAATAATTGTATCAGAATAGGTATTATCGAAAAGTTTCGGGATTGCCCTGGAAATCGGTTTGTCACATTCAATTAAGTAATTCTTTGGCCGCTTCGCGGGCAACCTGTGAAACGATCTGGTCAGAGAGCATGGAGGCGATTTCTTCTACTCGTTGCTCTTCGTTTAAAAGGGCAATGCGGGTGTGGGTAGTATCCTCTTTGCTCTGTTTAAACACCTTGTAATGCTGCGCTGCTTTAGCCGCAATTTGAGGCAGATGGGTTATGACGATAAGCTGATGGCTGCGTGCCATCTCCTGCATGATGTTGCCAACTTTGCCTGCAATATCGCCCGAAACTCCGGAATCAATCTCGTCGAACACCATGGTTGGCAAAAAGCTTTTTTCGCTTACCATCGATTTGATGGCCAACATCAATCGTGAAAGCTCACCTCCGGAGGCAATTTTCGATATCTCCCCGGTAGCCACCCCTTTGTTGGCACTAAACCAAAAGTCAACACGGTCGAGGCCGGTGGCCGAAAAGTAATCAAGCGGCGTGTGCTTGATTTCAAAAACAGCATCTTTCATGCCCAGTTTTCGTAACACGGCCTGCAAGGCTTTGGTAAAAGGAGTAAACCCGGCTTTCCGTTTTTCCGACAAAGCCAAAGCCTCTTTTTTTAACTCTTTTGCTGTAGTAGCAAGGGCTTTGCTTACCTTTCCAATATCATCTTCAAGATTTGATAGGCCGAGTAACCGGTTCGAAAGCGATTCTTTTATTTCAATCAGTTCGGTCACCGAATTAACACGATGCTTTTGTTGGAGCCGGTAAATCTCATCCAGCTTCCCGGTGAGTTCAGATAGCTCAGCGGGATTTACTTCCCCTTCCGTTAATAAACCGGCAGTTTCGTCTGCCATATCTTTTAACTCGAGCCTTACCGATTCAAACCGTGATAACAGCTCATCTGCTTTGGGGTAAAATCCGGCGATGGCTGACAGGGTCTCTCTTATAAGGGTGATCCTGTCGAGCAGATTGGGTTCGTCATCAGCCAGCATAGCATGGGTCATGCTTAAGGCTGTCATCACCTCTTCAGAATGCGATAAAAACTGCTGCCGTTCTTCCATGGCTTTAAACTGAGTCTCGTCCAGCATGGCTGCTTCCAGCTCGTTAAATTGAAAAGTGATAAAATCCTCTTCTTTCTTTAGCTCCAATTGCTGCTCCTGCAAAGCCTTCAGCTCAGCTGCAAGGTTGGTGTACTGCTGATAGATTGTCCGATAGCGGGCTAATAATTGGCTGTTGTCGAGGTACCCATCCAGTGCTTCAAGTTGAAAACTGCTGTTCGACAGCATGAGGGTTTGATGTTGCGAATGAATGTCAACCAATTGGCTTCCCAGTGTTTTGAGTATTGTCAAGGTAACCGGCGTATCGTTAATAAAAGCCCTGGATTTTCCCGACGGAAGAATTTCTCTTCTGATATAGGTGACAGCATCATAGTCCAGGTCATTTTGGATAAAGAAGGGTTGTAAATCCAATGCTGAAAGGTCAAATTCGCCTTCGATAACGCACTTTGAAGTTTTATCGCCTAGCACACTAGTGTCGGCACGCTTACCCAGGATGATTGACAGGGCACCCAGTAAAATTGATTTTCCTGCACCTGTTTCACCGGTAATGGCCGAGAATCCCCGTTCAAACTTAATGCTCAAAGCGTCGATCAGGGCATAATTTTTTATGGAAAGAGAAGTAAGCATCAAACTTAAATTAATGGGCTGAAAAGCAAAAATAGGAAAAATGCGGGGTTAACGCATCACCCTGTTGTATTTTGAACCGTTGGCCGGGTCGATATCTTTCATGATTTCGAGGAAGTTGCTTTTTTCGGCAGGGTCGCCCTCTTTGAAGATGTTTATCATCTCGTCGCGCTTGGCTTCAATAATAATTTGTAACAGGTATAAGCCAGGGCGTTTGTTGTAAATATTCTTTAAAAGTTTAAGGCTTTTATTGATTTCGGCTCTTCCTTTCATCACATCTTTCGACATCACGTCCAACCCTAAACGGTGATAGCGATAATTAAAAGTCCGTAAATCATTGAAGGATGAGTTCAGAAGGTTTTCAATCAGGCTGTACCTGTTTTTAGTTCCGTCAAACGAACCCCATCCTTTTTCGTTGGAGTTTTGGGCAGCGGTAACCACATCCTTGGCTTTTTGAAAGTAGGGTGTGCCGCCTTGTTCTTCAAAAGAGTCGAAATCCATTCCCAGCATGGTATAGGCATAAAAAGCAAAGATTGAGGTAAGATTGCTGCTGAAAGTGTTATCGGCATATTCCATGTTCTGATTGGGAGTGTAGCGAATGTGGATGTCCTTGTCCACCATGTTTAGCAGGGGTGTTTGGTAATCGGTATTAAAAACAGGGCGCTGTTGTACGATGTTCAGCGTGCCTTTAAACTCATCGCTCGAAATAGCCTGGTCGATGGTGAGTACCATGGTGCACTCAATGCGCTCTTCAGTTTTAAAGTTGTATCCCGACCATTTGCGGTTGTTCATGAAATCGTAGATGGATTGCTTGAGTGACTCAAAAATGGTGGGATCAACGCCTTGTATTTTTGGCGTCTGAATTTGAATCGTGCAGTATAAATCCTGACTAAAACCCTTAACGGCTACCAGGATTAACAACAATAATATCGCTATTTTTTTTGCCATGCCTATTTCATGATTTGCTTAATGGTGTCCACCAACGTGCGGGCAACATCTCTTTTAGACATTAACGGAAGCTCGGTGGGTTTAGTATCGCGATCTATTATTGTTACTTTGTTAGTGGTAACACCAAACCCGGCTCCTTTATCCTTTAAGGAGTTGAGCACGATCAAATCGAGGTTTTTTCGTTGTAGCTTGGATTGGGCATTGGCCACCTCGTTGTCTGTTTCAAGCGCGAACCCGATGAGTAACTGGTGCTCCTTTTTAACAGCACCCAATCCTGCCAGGATATCCTTGGTGGGTTCAAGATCAATTTGATGTAAACCATCCTCCTTTTTAATTTTGGAGGTTGGTTTTTGCTTTGGAGTAAAATCAGCCACTGCGGCAGCCATCACGGCAATGTCGGCATCGGTAAACAGTCTTGAGCAGGCTTGCTCCATTTGGGAAGCTGTTTGTACCGGGTGAACGGTAATGCCCGTAGCTTCGGCGCTTAAATGCGTGGGGCCCAACACCAAATCAACCCGGGCACCGCGTGCAGCAAAGGCTTTGGCAATCTCGATTCCCATTAAACCGGAGCTGCTGTTGCCAATAAATCGTACCGGGTCGATGGGTTCGTGGGTGGGGCCTGCCGATACCAGGATTTTTTTGTCTTTAAAATCACCGGCAGACTCAAAATAGGTTTTTAATTCCGAAAAAATAATCTCAGGCTCCTGCATGCGGCCTTTTCCTTCCAATCCACTGGCTAACTCGCCGGCAGTAGGTTCGATAAGATGATAGCCCATTTCCACCAGCCTGGCCACATTTTGTTGAGTGGTAACATGTTTATACATGTCGAGATCCATGGCAGGGGCCACAAACACCGGGCATCTTGCCGAAAGCACGCTGGCTAAAAGCAGGTTGTCGGTAATGCCGGTTACCATTTTAGCCATGGTATTGGCGGTGAGAGGAGCCACAATAATGGCATCGGCCCACAAACCGTTTTCAATGTGGCTGTGCCAGCTGCCATCAGTGGTGTTGTAAAAATCGGTATAAACGGGCTGTTCCGACAATACCGACAAGGTAAGCGGGGTGACAAACTCCCTGGCATAAGGGGTTAAAACGACTCTGACGGTAGCACCTTCTTTTTTAAGCAACCGGATTAAAAAAGGAACTTTATAGGCGGCAATGCCACCGGTTATGCCAATGAGTATGTTTTTCCCTTTGAGCATTTACTTAAAAACTTTCGGCGGACTCTTTATGCGGATTGCGGAAATAGATGTCGCCATTTAAAAACTCATGAATGGCCAACAGGGTAGGCTTTGGCAAGCGCTCATAATATTTGGCAATCTCAATTTGCTCACGGTTTTCAAAAACCTCTTCCAGGTTGTCGGAATGAGTGGCAAATTCTGAAACTTTCTGGCTTAGCTCTTCCTTAAGCTCAGCAGCAATCTGATTGGATCTTTTGGCTAAAATAGCAATGGTTTCATAAATATTACCCGTGTGATCGTAAAACCGGTCTTTCTGACGGGTAACAGCAGTGGTTTCTGTTTTAATCTTTTTGTAATCCATCCGTTTATTTATTTTATATGTTGTTTTGCTTCTTCGTTAATATCTTTTAATTCTTTGAGGTACTTGCTTTCGGGAAAAAGGTACTTCAGGCTGTTATACGACTCAACCGTTTTTTCGTAACGTTCTTTTTGTTTCGAGTAGATACTTTTTTCGGCATACTCAAAATTGGTTTTTACCAGATAATAAAAAATTTCCTCTTTATAATCAGTATCCGGATAATCATCCATCAGGTTTTCAAAGCTGGTATTGGCCGCCTGGTAACTTCTCATACGGTAGTAAAGTTTGGCAATGTTAAAGTCTTTTAACTCGAGCTTAGCCCTTAGTTTATCCATTAACTCGTTGGCTTCGGCAACCTTGGGGCTTTTGGGGTACATGTCGATAAAACCCTGCAGCTCACTCAAAGCCGTGTAGGTGTTGGTTTGATCAAGACTATAAATAGGGGAAGAGAGGTAATTGCAATAGGCGCTCTGGTATGCACACTCTTCAGCCTTTTCACCCCTGGGGTACATCTGAATATACTGTTTGTAATAATAGCTTGCAATTTGATAATCATGCGTGTTGTAATAGCATTGTGCCGTCAGGTAGGTAAGATTCTCTCCTTTTTCGGTGCCACGATAAACCGCTCTCAGAATATCAAAAAACTGTAATGCCTTATTATAATCGCCTTTTTCGTACAAATCCACGCCGGTTTCATACTTTAAGTCGTTATTACCACTTTTTAATACTTTCTGGTAATTTTTACAACCAAAGCTAAAAACCAGTAAACCAGCTAATAACGATATAAAAACTAATTTTTTAAACATTGCGCAAAAGTAATATAAATAATTGAACCGTAAACGTAAAAAAATGAAGATTCTTATGTGTGAGGGCAGCTTGTTAACATCCCTTAACACGCTTTACGAATTGTACTGTTTTACCTGTTCTGACTATTTGACCAGGTGTTGATAACCCGCCGGATCATCATCTATTTAGATTTGGATAATAAATTAAAATCCATACTTTTGCAGCTCAAAAATTTTAACAAACAATTACAATGGATATATTTGATAAGTGTGTTGTAAATATGGGGCCTTTAGGTAAATACGCCAAAGGTGCCGAAGGGTATTTTATGTTTCCCAAGCTGGAAGGCCCTTTAAGTAACCGAATGATGTTTAATGGTAAAGAGCGGCTGGTATGGAGCCTGAACAATTACCTTGGACTGGGTAATCACCCCGATGTTAGAGAGGCTGATGCCAAAGCTGCCGAAGAGTGGGGGCTGGCCTATCCCATGGGTGCACGGATGATGTCGGGTCACACCAAATATCACGAGCAGTTGGAAAACGAGCTGGCTGCTTTCGAGAAAAAGGAAGCTGCTTATTTGGTTAACTACGGTTACCAGGGAATGGTTTCCATTATTCATTCGCTGGTGGGTCGTAACGATGTTATTGTTTATGACTCGGAGGCACATGCTTGTATCATCGACGGGATGCGTTTGAGCTTTGGAAAACGTTTTGTTTATCCTCATAACGATATGGCCAAATTTGAAAAGGAGCTGGGACGTGCCACCAAACTTGCTGAAAAACAAGGCGGGGGTATTTTGGTGATTACTGAAGGAGTTTATGGAATGTCGGGTGATTTGGGTAAGCTGGATGAAATTGTAAAACTTAAAGAGAAGTTTAATTTCAGGCTGCTGATTGATGATGCACACGGTTTTGGAACCATGGGGCCCACAGGCGCCGGTACCAGTGAACATTTTGGAGTGATGGATGAAGTAGATCTTTACTTCGGCACGTTTGCCAAATCAATGGCAGGAATTGGTGGTTTTATTGCCGGTAAAAAAGAGGTGATTAAGTATTTGCAGTACAATATGCGTTCGCAGATATATGCTAAGTCGTTGCCAATGCCCATGGTGATGGGGGCGTTAAAAAGACTTCAGATGTTGCGCGAAGAACCCGAACACCGTGAAAAACTTTGGACTATTGTTAATGCCCTGCAGGAAGGTTTGAAAGATGCAGGTTTTAACATTGGAAACACCCAG
>JANTGU010000020.1 GCA_024762735.1 Bacteroidales bacterium
ATGATTGTCAAGTTGCAGGCTTACCATGCCAGGAAGTGATATCGGCTTAAAGTCGGGCTGCAAAGCTTGTTCAGCAAGGTCGTGGAGATTGTATCCCAGGTTAGCCAGTAGTTTAGTAGCTGCCTCGGTGGTAAGCCACCCTTCGAAAGCGCAGCGCGAGAGGTTGTTGTCTTTTGCACGTAGCAGCAAATCGGCATTGAGGGCGCTATTACGCAATACCCCCCAGGGATAACCTGCCGCACCTGTTTCGTGAATAACCAATACACCCGTGGCACCCTGGCGGGCAGCTTCTTCATATTTATAAGTCCATCGACCGTAGTAGGTCATCTTTTTGCCTTTAAACAATGAACTATCCTGCAACTGATAACCGGGATCATTAATCAGCATCACCACGGTTTTGCCTTTTACATCCACTCCTTTGTAATCGTTCCAGTGATACTCGGGTGCCACAATGCCATAACCCACGAATACCAACGGTGAATTTTCTACTTTAACCTGCTTCTGAATTCTACGGGTCGAAGCGGTGTATTCATTAAGGAACTGAAGGGTGAAATCACCTTTGCCCGAATGGATTATTAGATCACCGGCAGGTTTTCCTTTGATTTCTACCATGGGAACCTCCTGGAAGTAGCTACCCTTGTTCCCCGGTTGTAGTCCAAGTTTCTGAAATTCATTTTTCAGATAATGGATGGTTTTTGTTTCGCCTTCGGTAAATGGCATTCGTCCCATAAAAGCATCGGAAGCCAGGATGGAGTCATGGGTTTTGATATCACGTGCGTTGATGCTCTCTTCGGCCTCCTTGCAATTTTGGGGGCTGCTGCACGAAACAGCCATCAGTATGGTTATAACTACTGATAGTTGAATAAAAAGATTGTGGGTTTTCATCTGCGAAATATTTAATTAAAAAGAGAGAGGAAAGATAGGTAAATTATTCGTTAACTTTTCCAAAGTTTTAAACTTTGGAAAAGTTATGGCAAAAGGCTACTTTCGCCGAAAGTTTTAGAAGATGAACAAATTGACGTTGAAGGAAAAGTTGCTGGCATACTGCGTGAAGCATCAGGAGGAAGCCATCAGGCAGCTGCAGGAAGCCATTGATGATGCCCAGAAGCAGGCCAACGATTACGGGGCTCCCAAGGATCGTTACGATGCCTTTAGGACAAAGATGATGCGTCAGCGGGATATGTTTGCCCAACAACAGGCCAAGGCCAACACGGTATTGAACACGTTGCTTAAAATTCCGTTGGATCGCCCGTTTGATAAGGTGGAGTTTGGTGCCGTGGTGATTACCGACAAGCAGCAGCTTTTTGTTTCGGCAGGCATTGGCAAAATTGAAATGGAGGGAGAGGTGTTTTATGCCATATCGCCAGTAGTACCCATATACAAAGCGCTGGAGGGTAAAATAGTTGGCGATGAAGCGCAATTTAACGGCATGAAGATTACCATAAAAGATATTTTTTAGCCAGGGTTTACCAAACCACGGCAGCTCCATAGCCTACCACGCTGCTGGTATCGGACGATACCTCGGCACTGGTGCGATAGTCGAGTACACCGGTTTTTAGTTTTAGTTTATTGGCCGCGTGAATCAACGCTTTGATGCCGATGATGCCACATGCTTCGCACCCTTGGTCAAAAAGAGTCGTGTCGGCATGTTTAATGGCGTTGAGACAAACCGTGTCAAGTATTTTAGCTTCATCCTCGGGGTAAAAATGACTTAAATCGCTGCTGATGACCAATGCTGTTTCCCTGTCGTCAAGCAGATACGCTACCACTTCGGATAATTGCCGCCAATCTGTTTTACCATAAATCAGCTCAATGACTGTTGCTTTGGGGTGATAGTATTTAATAAATGGCATCTGAGTTTCGGTACTATGCTCTCGCCAATGAGCTGCTTCAACATTTTGAAAGCGGAATTTTTGCTGAAGTTTTTCTAGGTAAGGAAGATCTGTTTCGAGGTCGCCACAAGGAGTTTCATATTGATGGGTAAAGGCAGCGCTGATGCCTTCGAGATAGACGTGGTGGCTTGGGCCTATCACTACCACTCGTTGGGGCATGGTGTGGGCCAGTGCGGCGTGCGCTGCGTTGGCGGTAAAACCACTGTAAATGTAACCTGCGTGAGGCGCAATGATGGCTCGCGGTGTAACATCGAGGAGCTTTGGGTTAAGAACCTTTTCCATCATGCTTGAAAACAGGTTGATGCTGTTTTCAACACCCTGACAGGATGTGGGGTAAAAGGCACCCCTGTTGCCTGCTTTTCTAATAGTTGTCAGTTCCATATTCCACTTATTTTAGTGTTGCATGCCGGGCAACGGCCTTGAGAGATAGCATTGGTGATAATAAAATAACCGCTTCGTACTACCAGCTCTTTTTGGCATACCGGACAGCGGGTTATTCCTTGTTCCGCCACGTTGCCTTTGTAAACATGGTGAAGTCCCTGTTGTTTGCCAATATCGTACGCCCGCTGCAGCGATTGTGCCGGGGTCCGGTTTTTATAAATCATTTTGTATTGCGGGTAAAAAGCCGAGATATGCCACGGTGTATCAGTTCCCAGCTCTTTTGCGATAAATCGGGCAATGGCTGTCAGCTCTTCCCTGCTGTCATTTTCATCGGGGATGACAAGTGTAGTAATTTCAAGCCAAAACCCGCCTTCCTTAATTCGTCGTAAAGTGTCAAGTACGCTGTTTAGATGTCCTTTGAGCGTAGCCTTATAAAATCTATGATTAAAACTCTTCAAATCAATATTAAAAGCATCGATGATATTCACCATGTCCTCAATAACTTCGGGGCTTTCCATGCCGTTGGAGATGAAAATATTTTTAATGCCATGTTTTTTTGCTTCGAGGGCTACATCGCGGGCAAAGGGATAAAAGACGGTTGGCTCGTTGTAGGTGTAGGCAATGGATTGACAATGGTTATCGATGGCCATGTGGATAAGCTGTGTTGGCGTAACCTTTTGTTGATAGGGTACTTCGGTAACTTGCGATATTTCCCAGTTTTGACAAAACGGGCATTTGAGGTTGCAGCCCACGGTTCCTATTGATAGAGCCGAAGAACCGGGTAAAAAATGATAAAGAGGCTTTTTTTCGATGGGGTCGGTGTGCAGGGCGGCGACTTTACCATAAACCAGGTTTTTTAATGTTCCGCCTTCATTTTTGTTGACACCACAAATGCCGGTTTGCCCGTCTGACAAATCGCAGTAATGACGACAAAGAAGGCACTTTATTCCTTTGGGTGTATTGGCGTAGTACTTCATGATTCTTCGATAATGGTAACCTGGAACTTTTCAATGTGAGGATGATTGTTTAGGCAGTTACCGGGCAGGCCGGCTTTTTTACACAGGTGTTCAAAAAAGAGGTCAAAGCCGGGGAGCTGTTCCCATACCTGGGGCAGGAAAACGGCTCGGTAAGCACCGCTGCTTAGGATGATTCCGTCGGTGCCCGGTATTAACTTTTTCTTTAGGTCTTTGAGAGTTTTGTATTCTACAACTTCAGGATTAGAAAGAATGGAAATTTCGAGGGTAGTTTCAGGCAGTTCTTTTTCTGTTAAAGGAGCAAAACGGGGGTCATGAAAAGCGGCCGACTTCGCATTGCCGATGATGTCGTCCAACAGTGAGCGGTAAGGCTGAATAGATCCGATACAGCCACGCAGTTGGTTATTTTTATTGAGGGTTACAAAAACAGCACCGGGTTCATCGAGTTGGGGAAACAGCTTTATAAGTCCGGGTTTATCAATGAGTGATTTACCCAGCAGCTCTTCTTCGATGGCTTGGCGGGCAGTTTGCAAGAGTATCTGTTCATAGTAGGCATTCATGGATCCGGGGTGTTAGAAAAATGCAGTTGATACAAAGATACATAATTAGGGAGGAGATTCAAAATAAATGTTGGTGATTAGCGGTAAAATATTGGTGTAGATGCTTGGAAACAATGGTGTGGGGTAGGGGTGTGGTCGGGATTGCAAATCCCGACCAGCAGGGGGAAGATAAAAATTGTTCACCCCATTAATGCTCTTGCCGGGACAGCGGTATGTTTCGAATAATCATGGCAAAAAACTTCCATGCTAAATATCCAATAGCCAACATAAAAAGTATCCCCCCGCTATCGCTTAACGGAGCACCACCACCTACCGGCGGAATGCTTCCCCCGGTGGGATCAGAACCGGGATCGGGGGGAGATGTGCCTGCTATTACCTTAGCCAAACCGGACATCAGCAAGATAACGATAAAAAGTACTTTTTTAAGGATTGGAAAAAATATGGTTTTAAGCTTGATCATATCACTTGTGCTATTTAATTACCAATTTTAATTTTTTAATGATGACCCCTTTTTCTGATCGTAGGGTAGCTATATAAACCCCGTTTTCCAGGTTTAACTTTACTTGTTGTGCAGCAGCATTGTTAAGCCGGCTAATATAGCGACTTCTACCCAGTATATCGAACACCTGCACTTGACCATTCATTACTTTGCTTTTTGTATTGTTAACAACCAGTCTATTGTCATCGGTGCAATAGAACCTGATGAAATCATCATTCGTATTCGCATTCGGTTCATTTATGCCAACAGTATTCTCAAAATAGAGAATAAAACGGTGAGGATCATCACCTACAACGGAATTAAACTGATACGTTGAATCCTCGTTCAGATTGGTCACCTGATTTGTTTTCGTGTCTTCCAACAATACGTCAATTCCTTCAAAATTTTCTATCCCAACGGTTGAAAGGCTAAAGTTCCCCTCCAAACCCGGTTCAAATCCAACATACACTTTTTCTATAGGTCCATCGTAAGGTTGTACATTCATGGCCATTTTGTGGCCACCTCCATAGGTGTATAGCTGGGGAGCCTCCTCAATACCATTGAGCTTGTAGGCATCCAAATCGCTGTCGAAACCATTTTCTGAATCATCGTTAAACAATATCATGGTTTCATCGCTATAACCGTTTCCGTTAACAAAAACCCTGAGTAACCCGTAGGTAATAGAAGGCTCGTACATAAACTGTTGCATGCTGTGGATACGCGATTTCTGGGTAACAGTAAACACCGGCGATGCATCGTTGGCATGGATAAAAAATCCCTGTTGAGGGGGAACATACTGAGAAATACCTGTCGAGCCAATATGTGTAGTTCCGTTGTAAGTTACATATTGGGTACCATTCCAATAATAGATGGTGTTATCAATGTTGGTTTTTGTAAGACTTGCATCTTCCCAATCAAACGAGGAAGGGAAAGCATTACCTACCAAATTCCAGCCGTAATCCATGGCCGTATCTCCACTTAACGAAACAGTGGGGGAATAGTCTCCGGTATTGAGGGTGCCTGTATAGGTTACAATCGTATCACCAGTAGTGGTTCCCGAAGACCAGTCAGCATAGCCTTTTCCTGACAATAGTGGTTCCCCGGCATTGGTAATCCAAACCCAGTCTTTGGTGGATTCGTCCCAGTATTTTAACCACATTCCGGTAAAAGTATTGGCCGTGGCATCTGATATGGGAGGGGTAAAATAGTGCCACTGATCTGCCGAAATATATCGTTCAACTTTGGTGCTGCCGTTAACGATAAGGGTGCCATCATCAATAAAAGAAGCGTCACCTTTATCGTTGGACCTGATGATAAAATCACCGGCAAGTGTTATAGTATAGCCCGAGTCGATAGTCATGGCTGTATTTGGGTTCATTTCAAGATCATTTGCCTCCCCGTCAACATTAACAGTTACCATGCCCGAATCAATCACTGCATTGGACAAGTTGTAAGGAATACCATTTGACCATTTCTCGGCATCATTCCAATTACCATCACCATTCCAGATAGTGGTAGTGCTTCCCGGTGTTTCGGATAGTTTATACAAGCCGGTGGTAGTACCCATTAATACCGATCCGTATTCCAGGTCGGGGATAAACTCACCGGGAAGTCCCTCAAAAACCAGCGTGGATGAATTAAGAATGCTATTGTATCGCCATAAATTACGGCGTGCAGCCACCGATACAATATCGGGGTCGTTGGGATGCACCATGACAGAAGAGAAAGCTCCCTCGGGATTGATGTTAATATAGGTGTAATGGGTGCCTCCATCAGTTGTTTTGGCAAAAGCGTAGTCAAGGTTTTCGCCGGCAGCAAAGAACAGGGTATCCACTGATCCCGGATAGATATCCAAATCGTAGATTGGCAGACTGTCAACCGAGGAACCCGGCATCTGGCTTGAAGGCCCTGCATTGACAAAACTCCAGGTTAAGCCAAAATCAGTTGATTTCCATAGTTGGCCATTTACGGTTGGGTATGCATGATCCCAATACCCACACCCAAGATAAATTACAGTATCAGGACTGCTGTATGAGACCGCTGCCGTATTTCCTTGTTCAAAAGTTTCGCCTCCATCGGATGGGTGGCTTTTGGTCCATGACGCACCCCCGTCGGTTGAGCGCCATATATTTCCATAATCAAAAAGCAGGCTGGGCCAAACGTTTGAACCGGTTCCGGTAACTGCAATCAGGGTATCGCTGGTGATAAACTGTACATCAGTTACCATGTAATCGCGATGAGTGCCTGAATCCCAATCGGTAGGGGTTACCAGCGTAAAACCAGTTGGGCCAGTTGTTGAATAATAAAATCCCTGCGAACACCCCACCACAACATGAAGTTCGTCGTTTGGGTCAATATCAACAGCTGAAACACCGTTGTCGCCTCCAACACCGGAAATTGGGAAGTCGCCATAAGGAGGTTGCCATTGCGCCACTCCGGTAACCGTTGGATCCTGATAGGCTGTTGTAAATCCCAATCCTGCCTTGGTAGCCACGTAATATACATTGTGGTTGCGTTGTGCAATTTTAGTAATCGATACCGCTGCATGGCCATCGTTATCGGGCTTAATAAAGGAGCCACCGCCATCAGTACTCACCACCGGCCCTATATTTTTTGAACCAATCATCAAATCAGGATCGCCAGGGCAAAAAGCAACCGCGTTGTCCGGCACCACCCCCGTGCTCCAGTTGGCTCCCAAATCGCTGGAATACATCCCGCCGGGAAATGATAAGCGCATACCACGGCTCACCGTCATGGTTGCCTCCCATTGGGGGAAATAATCGGCATTTTGCATAGGCCAATTGGTTCCTCCCGCAGGGGTTATGTTCGACCAGGCTGAGCCACCACTGTATGACGAATAGATGCGGATGGTATTTAAACTATGCTCTTTGGTTGATACAATGATAGTGTCCAGCGTGGTATCTACCGGATGAATCCAAACCTTTTGATAATCATATGTAAGGGTTGTGCCCCCACCTGTTACATCGGTAGGAGGTGCTATTTCTGAAAAATAGGTTCCATCAAAAAGCAATAACTTACCTTTCCCGTGAGGAGGTTGCGTATTGTCAGGCACCGTTACAATAAGCAAAGGAAATCCTGATAAGGTATTAGCAACAGCAATATACTGAATCATGGTACAAGTATCGGCGATGGAAACAGTATCAAGATCAAACAAAATATTATGGGCGCCATAAGTGGAAGTGTCGTTGGTGCGCAACAGGTAATTATCCATCCCTACATAAAACCATCTATCGGACAACCCCACCGCCGTAACCCTGGAATTTTGCGGTGCAGCAGGGTCTAAGCTTCTTAAAATGGTCCCGTCAAACGCGGTTTGGAAGCTGCCACTATCACCATTCTGGTAAGAGATAACCGAAGAGGTGTAGGTGCCCCCTGCCTCCATGGTACGCACACCAACCCAACCGGTGAGGTTGGCAAGTACTCTGCGTCCTCCGCTCCAGCCTTGCTGCTGTCCGTTATACTCTAACGAGTCAACCGGGAAAGCTTGCTTCCAGGTTTTACACGTATCATCGCTGTAAAACAGCGAGCCCGGCGACCTTACTGCCGAAAAAAGCCGGTAATTTGTATCATAAGTCAAATCCATGCTGGCGCCGCCATACAACCCCAGGTTGATTCTTTCTGTGGAGGCACCCTGTGAAAATAAGGAGAAGGGAATTAACGTTACCAGCATCAAAGTTAAAACAAACCATGACAGTAGGTTGTGAGACTTATTGGTTTTAATATTTGTTTTCATAATACTAATTTTTCAAGGGTTAACAACAATTCGGCTCAATCAAGTATTTTCTTATCTTTGTTTAAGATAAAAGAGTCAGCTTGCTGATATTAGTGACAAAAATAGGGGAATGAGGTGGTTTTTACAAGCTGCTTTTATTGAACGGCAGTTATGAGAGGATAAACGGCAGCTATAGAAAATAAACGGTTAAACCACAACAACAGAAATCAAAACAGGTAACATGAAGAAATTGTTTAAAATCTTTTTTATACTATTCATTGTTGCCCCTCTATGCCTTAATGGTAATAATATTGACAGCTTAAAAGTTTTATTGAGCGACACTAACCGACTTGAACATCCTGACAAAAAGATAATTAAAGCAGCCATCACTTTATCTGATTATTATACCCGTGTATCGTTTGACACGGCTAAATATTATGCCGGACTTTCAAGGGTTCTGGCAAAAAAACTTGGCAACCCTACCGGAATTGCCATGGCCTATAACATCACGGGAATGACTTTTACCTCGGTAGGATACTACGATAGCGCGTTACCCTATCTTGATTCGGCACTTGCCATTTTTAAAGGCATAAAAGATACTACAGGGATAGTATTTGTACAAAACAACCTTGCCGTGGCAAAAATGCACCTTGGGAAATACGCTGATGCCCTTACGTATTACCAGCAAAATCTGGCTTTTGCGGAAGCGAAGCTTGATTACGAAAACATGCTGTTGGCCTGTAATAACATGGGGGTTGCTTATTACGACTGGAAAAAGTATCATCAGTCTCTTACCTATTATAAAAAGGCACTAAATCTGCTTGACAAGCTCGGGGAGGAAGAACGAAAAGGCCCGGTTTACAATAACCTTGGCGAAGTGTACAGGAAAATAGGCAAAACCGACACCGCTCAATATTATTTTAAGAAATCTTATCGCATTAATAAAAAACATAACAAGCAACACTCCCTGCTCGTTACCATCACCAGCATGGGAGATATCTACTTTGATAATGCTGAATACCAGAAAGCATACAACCAGTACAACGATGCGCTGGCCATTAGTAAAAAAATTCCGGATGACTTAAACACCTCGCTGATTACCATTAAAATAGGTAATGTGCTCAACAAACTTAACAGAAAGGACGAAGCAAGGAAGTATTTGTTTCAAGGGTTAAAACTTTCAGAAAGGCTGAGGCTTACAAATAATATCATGGAAGCTTATAAGGGTCTTGTTGAAAACGGGTATCTAAGCAAAGATGCTGACCTGACTTATACCTATTATCAAAAGTTAATGGTATTAAACGACAGCCTTTTTAATGATAAAAATCTAAAGACAATCAATGAACTGGAGGCCAAATTTAAAACAGCTCAAAAAGAGCGGGAAATTGCTATTTTAAATGCGGAGAAAAAGGCAAACGAACTGGAGATTCAGATGCAGCGTAATCAAAAATACTTTGTTATCATCACGGTGTTAATTCTGCTTTTTGTGGTTTACCTGTTTTTTAACCGCTACAGAATAAAACAACTAAAAATTAAAACAGCCCTTGAACAGGCGCGCGTCAGTTTCGAACAAAGGTTATTGCGCTCGCAAATGAACCCCCATTTTATTTTTAATTCGCTAAACTCCATCGGTAGTTTTATCGGAACCAATAATATCACGGAAGCACAGAGTTACCTTACCAAGTTTGCCAAGTTAATGAGGCATATTCTCGAAAATTCCCGAAAACCGGATATCCCGCTTGAGGATGAAATTCAAGCTCTTCAACTAAACCTTGAACTGGAAAAACTTCGCTTTGAAAATCGCTTTGATTTTACCATCGTTGTTGAAGAAAACATAGAGGTGGAGAATACCTATATCCCCCCCATGCTGATTCAACCTTTTATCGAAAATTCAATCAAACACGGTTTTATTAACATGAAAGAGAAGGGCGAGATCAAGCTATCATTTACTAAAACGGACAACCTGCTTATTTGCGAAATTACCGACAACGGCATTGGTCGTGAAAAGGCGGAGCAAATTAAAAAGCAGTCGAATACAAAACATAAATCGTTGGGCACCCAGGTAACGATGGAGCGATTTGAGGTGCTGAAAAGCGAAAATCCTGAAGCAGGATTTACTATTATTGATCTAAAAGACAAATCGGGCAATGCTTCGGGTACAAGGGTCATAGTGAAAATCCCCTTTGAAGAGGAATAAAACATGCTGCACAATAAGTTTTTCCGGAATCGCGGCATCCTAAATGCTGATGTTTTAGGTTTGTTTTAATGCTTTGTAAATTTGGTGTACATTTGTAATATAATTACGTTACAAAAAATGATAAGAGCAGCAGTAGTTGATGACGAAAGGAAAGCACGCGAATACCTGATTAATCTCATCAATAATCAGTTTAACGATATTGAGATTGTCGGTCAGGCTGATGGCGTGGAAACAGGCAGGCAGCTTATTGCTGATACAAAACCGGATGTGATTTTTTTAGATGTCCAGATGCAGGATGGAACCGGGTTTGACCTGCTGGCAGCCATCGACCGCACCAACCTGCAGGTAATTTTTGTTTCGGGATATGGTCATTTTGCCATTACTGCCATTAAATTCAGCGCGGTAGATTACCTCGTTAAGCCGGTTGACCCCATAGAACTGAAACATGCCATCGATAAAATAAAAAATCAACAATCGCTGGGAGAGGTAAAACAAAAGCTTGACCTTTTACTTGATAATGTCAATCACATCGATAAAATTGCACTCACCTCGGTAGATGGTATCGAATTTGTAAAGCTTGATAAAATTGTGCGATGTGTGGCCGATTCAAATTATACTGTTTTTTACCTGGTCGGAAACGAAAAAGTTATGGTTTCAAAATCGTTAAAAGAGTTTGAGGAGATTCTTTCATCTAAAGGATTTTTCAGAATTCACAAGTCTGCTATTATTAACCTGGCTTTTTTGAAAAAGTACATCAAGGGTGAGGGGGGAACGGTCATTTTAGAAGATGGCTCCGAGTTACAGGTGTCACGCCGGCGTAAAGAAGATTTTTTAGCCGTAATTTCCGGGTAACGACATAGCTTTTATCATTCAATAAGTATTCATATTAAAAGTACGACTACTTTTTAATTATAAACACCACAGGTATACGCTATGTGCCTTTGCCGGCAATAGTGTTGTTAACCAATATCCATTTTTAATAACTCTTCGTAAGGGTTTCCGTTTAATCCTAACAGTTGAGCAAATGCCGGTTCTGTTTTGAATCCCTCTGACTTAAGCTTTCTTATTTTGAATTTAAATTCCTGTCCCTTCGAATTTAAAATTTTGTTTTCGATTATCATATGTCGATAAGCGTTTTGCTTTTCGGTTGGAACATTCTGCCCAAAAATCTCAAACAAAAAATGGTCTGTTTTAAATTTTACAATGGTTGCTTTGATTCCATTTTGAATCATTGAATAAACTTTAAAATCTTTTTTTGCTGAAAACTCGTTTGATAAACAGGCTTTAAATTCAGCATGATTTACACATTCGCAAATAATATCCAAATCGCTAGTTGGCAAATCAATATCAATTGGAATCGTGCCCGCCAAAATGGGGTTGTATTTTTTAAGAATCTCAAAAATTCTCAATTTTTTTAGCTCTTTATAGGCCTGTTTTTGTCTCTCATTTCCAGATTTCAGATATTCAATATTTTTAAAATCATGCATTGACTTTGGATAAATTTAGCATTGAAGGTGTCTAATAGCTATACTCTACAGCCTTTTCACCCACCAGTACCGGTTCGTCTCTGCCCTGTATCAGGTCTGTTATATCTACTTTGTAAAAGGTGTTGGTTTGAAGGTTTTTTTCACGGATAACAACCGGGATATAGTTTTCGCCATAACCGGTGGCAAAGCCTTCCTTGTTTATGCGCTCCACCAAAACCACTTGGGTTTTTCCCACGAAACCACGCCGGTAGTCTTCGCGCATCTTTTCCGAAAGCTCCCGGACTCTCTCGCTGCGTTCGGTTTTAACATCGCCATGAATTTGTTCAGGCAAACGCTCGGCACGGGTTCCTTTACGAATGGAATATTTAAAAGTGTGAATGTGCCCAAAGTTGATTCGCGCTGACATGGCCAGGGTATCTTGCATATCCTGTTCTGTTTCACCTGGAAATCCCACGATGATATCGGTAGTGATGTTAAAATCAGGCACCTCCTCCCGCAACTTTTCGGTCATCGACTCGAAGAATTCACCCGTGTACATGCGACGCATTTTTTTCAAAATGGTTTCGGAACCACTTTGCAGGCATAAGTGCATGTGTGGCGTAAGTTTAGGCTGATGAAACAGTTTAAAAAAACTATCGGTAAAGCCATCGGGCTCCATGCTGGAGATACGAACCCTGAAGTTACCCGGGATAGCCAGAATCTGTTTAACCAGTTCCTCAAAATCGATATCCTCGTAATGATAGGTTCCCAGGTTAACCCCGGTAAGGACAACCTCTTTAAACCCATAACCTACCACTTTGCGAATATTCTTCAGCACCTCTTCAACGGGACGGCTAATGGCTCTTCCGCGTACCTTGGGTATGATGCAATAGGTGCAAAAGTTGTTGCAGCCATCCTGAATTTTGATTAGCGCACGGGTATGTGCCGTTGTTTTGGCAGGCTCGTAATTAAAAACATCCTTTTCAAACAGGTCGGGGTCGGCCGTTTCGCCGGCAAAATGAGCTTCCACCAATTCCACAATAGAGGTTTTATGATCGTTGTCAACCACGTAATCCACTTTGTCGCTCTCCTTAAGTTGCTCTTTGTAATTAGTGGCCATGCAACCGGTAACAATTTTCACCGAGTCATCATGTAGGCGCTTGGTGCGGTTCATCACCCTTTTCGACTTTTGATCACTCTGGTTGGTAACCGTGCAGGTGTTGATGATATAAACATCAGCTTCAGCATCTACATCGTTGGTAACCTCGTATCCTTTGGCGGCAAACTCCGACATCAGCGAATCGGTTTCAAACAGATTCAGCCGGCAGCCCAGCGTTTTAAAAGCGATGGTTTTTTTAAGGTTTGATATGGTCATTTTTCTTCATTCAATAGTGATTCGGTATTCAGGCGCTGAATTGTGCAGCTTTCTCAACAAGTACCCCCTCCGTGGAAAACGGAGCTGCTGACGTAACTTTAACCGTTGCATATTGCCCAATCAGCCTTGCGTCATCCGAAGCAAAACGAACAATAATTTTACCTTCGGTTAACGCCGAAAGAAATCCCGCTTTTCTGTCCTTTCCTCGCACCAGCACCTTGAAAGTCTTTCCAACCATACCCTTGTTATACTCCAACGAGTGTTTCATCAGTTCATCGGTAAGCTTGTGGTAACGCTCCTTTTTTACCTTTATCGGAATGTCATCAGGCCACTCGTGGCTGGCTGCACCGGGTCGTGGCGAGTATTGAGCAATGTAAGCCATGTTGTACTTAAACTCCTCCATGGCTTTCCGGGTATTTTCAAACTCTTCTTCCGTTTCGCCGGTAAAGCCAACAATGATGTCGGTAAACAAAGTAGCCTCCGGGATTAACCTCCTGATGGTTTGGACAATATGACGGTATTGTGCCAAATCGTGACTGCGATGCATACGCTTGAGCATGGCATCGTCGCCCGACTGCACCGGCAGGTGTATCTGTTTGGCCAGACATTGATACTGCGAAATCACTTCAATCACTTCGTCGGTCATATCCTGCGGATGGGGTGAGGTAAAATAGAGCCAGAAATCGTTAGTGCTGCGGTTTCCTATTTCGCCAATCGCACGCAATAAGTCGGGAAAGCTAATCTCTTCTCCTTTTTTGTCGAGTCCGTACGAGTTGACATTTTGCCCTAAAAGAGTTATTGATTTAAAACCGTTGTCCACCAAATCCTGAACCTCGCGCAAAATATCTTCGGAAAGCCTGGAGACCTCTCTCCCACGGGTGTACGGGACTGCACAATAGGTGCAAAACTTGTTGCATCCATTTTGAATGGGCACATAAGCCTCGAACCCGGAGCCATATTTTGGCTTAATATGCCAAAACTCCTCGATGCCTTTGTCGGGACGTGGCAGTACTTTTTTCTTTTGAGTGGCAGGTGTTTTCACTGCTTTGAGTGGCAAGACATCCTCATTTGGCTTCTCCGCTGGGAGATTCAGCATGGTTTCAAACTCGTTATCCAGCGTTTGGGTTCCTGCCGGAGTAACCACGCCATACTGTCGAATCATATTAGGCAACTCCGGAAGTTCACTCATGGTAAATACCAGGTCGAACAACTTTAAAAATTTTTGCTTGTCGGCAGGCAGTACACACCCCGTTACAAAAGTGAGCATGTTTTTTTTATCCTTCAGCTTATTCCACTTTCTGATGCGCGTGTACACTTTATCGATGGCCTTTTGGCGTACCGAGCAGGCTATTATACCCACGATGTTTGCTTGATTTTCATCTTCCGTAGCCTCGTAACCTAACCCTTCAAGCACCTTTTGCACCCGCTCGCCATCCGAAATATTCATCTGACAACCCAGCTGCAATATATAGTATTTCATAAATAATGTCTTATTACAAATTCATTTTCAAATACTTGAAAGATGCTTCCAAATGTTTGAGGTGGCAAAAATAGGAAATTCATCTTGTTTAGAATAATTTCAAATTAAATATTACATTTTTTTATACTTTTACCTATTAATAAAAGGTCTCGAACATGAGTGACAAAAACAACGATTTAGAGAGCTTATCAAGACTGCGTGAGATCATTTTTGGTGAGCAAATGAGCAAGCTGGAAGAGGAGATTAAAAATCTCTCCTCCGATAGTAAGATTAACTTTGAACGGCTATCGAATGAGTTTAAACGATTGTTGGATGAAAAGGAAGAACGCTTTGCTTCATTAATGCAGGAGCAAAAGGAAGCCTTTGAACAGCAGCTGCAAGCGCTGGAAAAAACCAAAGCTGACCGTAAACAAATGGCTGAAATGCTCCGCAACCTGGCCAACTCATTTGACGATCAGGACACATCTTTATAGATTCAGTTTATGAGCGAAAAAGATTTTATCGACGTACTCACTAAAGCTCAATTGTCGGAACTGAGAAGGATAATTACCGGTTTGGATGAAGAAGATCTGGCCAGGCTAAACAATCTCATCAAAGATCCGGATGCTTTTTCCGATCACATCATGGAGTTTCTTCCCTTGTCCATAAAGAAGCTCATTTCCAACCATCAGGTTACCCTCGACGAGATTACCCCCTTTATTGAGCAGGCTATTCAGGCCAGCATCAAGGCAAATCCTCAAAAATTCGCTAATATCCTCTACCCGGTCATGGTTCCCGCCATTCGGAAAGCGGTGGCGGAGGATATTAAGAGGATGCTCGATAGTGTCAGCTCTTCGGTTGATAACAGTTTTTCAGCCAAACGAATTGGATGGCGACTTCAATCCATTTTTTCGGGAAAAAGCTATGGCGAAATTGTCCTTGCACACGCCTTTATCTATCGCGTTCGTGAAGTCTTTTTAATTCATACCGAAACGGGATTGTTGTTGGCCGATGTTACCGATGAGAGAGGTGGTTTGTCGAACAATGCAGATATGGTTTCGTCCATGCTGACTGCCATTAAAGATTTTGCGCAGGACTCGCTTAATGTGGATCGTTCAAAAAGCGACCTCAATACTATTCAGATGGGTGAATACACTATTTGGATTGAGCCGGGACCTTACGCCATTGTTGCCGCCATTATTGAGGGCCGCGCGCCCGAAGAGTTAAAAGTTATTCTTAAAGAAGCTATTGAAGCGGTTCATGTAAACTTCGATTTTGAGCTCAAAAGTTTTGATGGCGACACCGACACCTTTAAAAAGAGTGAACGTTTTTTACAATCCTGTATCCAACAGCAGGAAAAAGAACAGAAAAAGAAGAAGCCCATTGCCTCTATTTTACTTCTGCTCATACTGTTAGGTGCTTTGGGTTACTG
>JANTGU010000021.1 GCA_024762735.1 Bacteroidales bacterium
CCATCCATCTCGGGCATCTGAATGTCCATTAAAATAAGGTGGTAGTCGTTTTCTTTACAGGCCTCCACAGCTTCTATCCCGTTGTTGGCTACATCGGGCTGGATGCCAAACTTTTTAAGAATACTAAGAATAACCTTTTGGTTAATCATATTGTCCTCGGCTACCAACACTTTGGCACCTGCAAATTGTGTTAGTGTTTTTCCCGGTTTGGCTGTAGCTACAGCATTTTCTTTTTTTGGTTCCATGGCTTTTAACAAACTTTGCCACAACTTGGTTTCTCTGGCAGGTTTTTGTATATGCACGCTAAACAAGGCCATCTCTTCCGGAGTAAGCTCTTCTAACACCGATGATAGCAGAATGAGCGGTAATGTTTTTCCGTTATCAAGTTTCCGGATGGCTTTGCTTACCTCAACCCCGTTCGTGTTCGGTAATTGCATGTCAATGATAGCGCAATCAAACGACTGCTTCTTTATAAGCTCAACGGCCTCATCGGGGTTGGCAGTTTTTACTACATGGATACCCCAGTTTGACAATTGACCCGCTAATATCGTCAAATTTGTTTCATTATCATCCAACACGAGCACTTTTTTGTTTTCAAGTAGTTTCATGTCGCTGTAATCACCCTCTTTCATTTTGTCGGATACGACCTTTGCCTTAATGGTAAAGGAAAAAACAGACCCTTTGCCGGGTTCCGAAACAACCCAGATATCGCCTCCCATCAGGTTTATCAGGTTTTTTGAAATGGGTAAACCGAGCCCTGTTCCTTCAAACTTTCTCGACATGGACGAGTCAGCCTGGGTAAACATTTCGAACAAGCCGTCAATTTTATCGTTGGGGATGCCAATCCCGGTGTCCTTCACCGAAAAAAGCAGATCAGCATCAGCCTCCTCCATTCCTTTAACAGATACACTCACAACTACTTCCCCTTTTTCGGTGAACTTGAGCGCATTGTTTACCAGGTTTATCAACACTTGTTTAAGCCGCTTTTCATCGCTATCAATAAACCTTGGCACATTAGTATCTTTTTTAAAGATTAGCTCTAATCCCCTTTTGGCTGCTGCCGGGCTTAGCAGGGTAAGTACTTCTTCAACGGCATTATACAGGTCAAAGGTAGCGGTTTCGAGTTTCAACTTTCCCTGTTCAATTTTTGAGAAATTAAGAATGTCGTTGATCACCGTGAGCAAATTCTCACCGCTCACCCGGATGGTTTCAACATACTCTGCTTGCTCGGGCGAAAGCTGTGTTTGGCTCAATAAACTTGTCATGCCGATAACCCCGTTCATGGGGGTTCGAATTTCGTGACTCATGGTAGCAAGAAACTCTGCTTTTACCCTGGCGCCCATTTCGGCTTTTTCTTTTGCGCGTTTAAAATACGCCGCGAAACGGTACGACAAAATCAGCGACTGGAAAAAGAAAAATAAAATATATCCTACAAAATAAACGTACGGCATGTAAGGTAAGTAGCCGAGGTAATTCAAAACCTGCAGGGTAATTACAATGAATAAAATGCCAAAGCTAATCACGGCATTCTGCGACCCCTCACGCTTGTGACGGGCGGCATTAATAATGATAAACAACCCGTAAAGCACATAAATTAACAGGATAACTAAAAAGGGCTCGATGGTGAGGGTAAACACTGAAGCCGGAAAAAATAAGGAGAGTACCACCAAAATCAGCGTGGTGCCTTTTAAAAAGTTAGCCATGAATTTAGAGGTTTCATGCGCATACACAATTTCTAAGAATCGCATGAAAAAGTAGGTGCTTAAAAAAAGCGTTAAATACTCGAGACGGGTGGTTATTATCCACTTGATGTGTGGAAAAAAGCTGTGAAGAAAGTATAAATCGGTTCCAATAATCCGATAGCTATAGGTGATGGTAAATATCGAAAAATACAAGATGGCTTTGTCTTGCCTTCCAAATATAAACAAACCCAAAAAGAACAACCCGCCCATGATTAAAGCCCCGGTAAGCAGCAAGGCAACACTAAGTTGTTGCTCGCGAACAGTAAACAACTGTAAAGGGGTGCCAAGCACGATGGGTTGCGCAATGCCTCCTTTGTTGTGTTCGTAATTCGATATCTGTAACACCAATTCAATCCGGTCGTTAGCAGGGGTGAACGATTTGGTAACCGGCAGCCAGTAAGGCACTGCACTATCTGCTGAAGTGCCCACCTTGCCATTCCCGGAAAAAAGCTCACCGTTAAGCCACAGTTTATAAGAGGTGTAAACAGCAGGCACACTTAGGGCCAGCACGTGCCAGGAGGAGTCAATTTGCACTACCGCCCGGTAGGTGGCATACCCGTAGTGAGAAATAGAGTTGGAATCGTTGGCCAAATCGTTCCAGGTAGAAGGGAAATAAGGAAAGTCAGGTTGAATGGTTGCCGGAAAATCACGTGGCATCAGCAACGTATCCCAGTAAAATTCCCACTCGCCGTTTAAATTAACCGTTCCCAGGGTGTCGAAGTTCCAGTGCCGCAAATCCATCATCCCGTTTGTTACCTTTGGTGATACATGCTGAGCAACAGCCTTCGTCGGCATCACCCACAGCATGCTAACCAACAGCATCAAAAAAGCATAAATGATATTTTTGTTCACAACCATACAATTCAAATAGTTCTCGAAGATACAAATTTTTCCTATTTTTAAGGTCTAAAAAAACAGGAATGAAAAATATCATAAAAGTTTTTATTGTTGACGATCATGAAATATTCAGGAATGGTCTTAAAATGATTTTCAACAAAAGCCGGGAAATGGAAATTGTTGGCGAGGCTGATAGCGGTGAACAATTCCTTAACCTGTTGGATACCATCAATACAGACGTGGTGTTAATGGATATAAAGATGGGGGGAATTAATGGAATTGAGACCACGAGAAGAGCTTTGCAACAAAAGCCCGATTTAAAAATACTCGTGCTATCAACCTTTGGTGAAGAGGAGTTTTTAGAGCAAATTTTACAGGCGGGGGCCAAAGGGTTTACACTAAAAAACGTGTTGAAGGAAACACTTTTTAATGCAATCCGGATGATTCATGAAGGTCAAAACTATTTTTCTCCCGAGCTACTTCCCTATTTTACCAGACGATTTATGGGAAAAGAGAATCAAAGCGACAAGGTTGATCTCACCGATCGGGAACTGGAAGTGCTCGACCTTATCGGAAAAGGTCTTTCGAATGAAGAAATTGCCGAAAAACTTTTTATCAGCAAACGCACGGTGGACACACACAAGAACAACCTGATTTCAAAAACAGGATCAAAAAATATTGTCAGCTTGCTTATTTACGCCATCAAACATCAACTGATTAATATTGATGACGCACCCTCTTCATGATATTGAAAGTATAAAACCTCTTTAACCAACTCTTTATGAAACCAGTAATGTCTTATTTGAAATACAGCAAGGTGATGGCTTTACTTTTCTTTGTGATGATTACTCACATAGCGAAGACTCAAAACATCGATAGCTTACAGCGTGTCATTGCATCCCCGGAAATAGATACTAATGTTATAAAAGCGTGCATCGACCTCACCTGGTCATACATGTATAATGCTACAGATACCGCCCTTTTATACGCCAACAAAAGTGTGGAATACGCGAAAAAAGTAAACAACCCTTTTCTCCTGGCCAACAGCTACAATGCCCTTGGTGTTGCCAATATTGTGCTGGGGAATTATTCTGAAGCTTTGTCCGCACTAAAAAAGGGGGTGGATATTTCCCATCAATTGTTAGAAATGCAGCATGATAACAAAACCTTTATACGAAGGATTCTGGCACTTTATGCCAACATGGGTAATGTACACTACTACCGGGGTGAATATTCAAAAGCCATCGACAATTATTTAAGATCGTTGAACTACTCCAATCAAATTAACTATGTGCCGGGAAAAGCCAACTGTTTAAGTAATATTGGAGCCTCTTATAAAGACCTGCTGAATTATCCAAAAGCATTGGAATACAATTATAAATCGTTAGCGCTGGCAAAAAATACAAAAGATAATTACTTAATCTCACAAAGCCTGAATAATTTGGGAGCCACCTACTACTCACTACCCAATTACGATAGTGCGCGATACTATTTTACACTATCAACCCAACGCTTTGAAAAGGAGAACAACGAGTATGAACTCATCAACTCCTATGTCAATATGGGTGATGTTTACAGACATTTCAATCAATTTGATACAGCACTCATCTATTATAATAAAGCGTTAACTTACAGTAAAAAGCTGGGTTCAACCGATGGCTTAATAAACGTGTATTATATGCTTGGACAACTTTATGATACTACCGGGCATTTTCAAAAAGCCATCATCAACTTTAACAAAAGCCTGGCGCTTGCCGTCCAGTCAGGTACCAGCCGGTTTATTATGTTAAACCATGAAGAGCTGGCCAAACTGTATGTAAAGCTGGGCGATTACAAAAAAGCATACAACCACTTTTTTCAATCGAGCATTGTGCGCGACTCTATTTTTAGTCGCGAGCACGATGAAAGAATAGCACAACTGGAAACCTCTTTCAACACTAAAGAAAAAGAAGAAAAAATAAAATTGCTTTTAAAACAGAGAGCACTTAACAAAGAAAAATCCAAAAACCGTCAGATTATTTTTGTTTCGGTGGTAATCATCTTAATTTTACTGTTGCTGGTATTGGGTTTTGCTTATATGGCGTACAGGAACAAGCAAAAGGTAATACGGGCAACCTTACAACAAAAAGCTGAAAAAAAGACCCTTGATGCCGTGGTACGAACCGAGCACACCGAGCGTAAAAGGTTTGCGGGGGAGTTGCACGACTCCATGGGTGCTTTACTATCGACTTTAAAATTGTATGTTAACGAATTGGGTGATGCAAACAAAACAGAGGAAAAGCAGCAACTCTTATCCCGGGCAAACCAATTGCTGGACGAAGCCTCGAACAATGCACGCACCATTTCGCATAAAATAATGCCCGCTTCCCTTAACGAGCAAGGACTTGAAGGTGCCTTGCGTTCGTTTGTTGATAAAATTCAGGCTTCCGGCAAAATTGCTGTCGAGTTCAACACCACAAACCTGCAGAAACACTACGATGAAATTCTTGAGCTTTCCGTTTACCGGATGTTTTTGGAAATGATCAACAATACTTTAAAGCACGCTCAGGCTTCTGCCATCGAGCTGTCATTAATTGAAAAGGATAGCACGCTTTTTCTTTCCTATTCCGATAATGGCAAGGGTTTTAACACCGAAGACACCCTAAAATCGAAGCAAAGCGGTATCGGACTCGAAAACATTTTAAACCGGATTGAAATACTTGGGGGAACTTTCCAGTTCAACAGCAAACAGGGCAAGGGCTTCAGTATTGAAATCAAGATTCCGGTATAGTCTCCATTTATTATCCTTCGTATGGTTTTTATTGTATTTTTGTTTTTCTTAACACTGATGATAATCTTTAAACGGCTTTAGCCTATGTACGCTTTTATCAGGGGTAAGCTTGCAGAAGCCACCCCGACTTATGTGATTCTTGAAAACCAGGGAATTGGGTATTTTATCAACATCACGGTAAACACCTATTCTCAAATTAAGGATATGAAGGAGGTTACTCTTTTCACCCATCTGGTAGTTCGTGAAGATGCACACATATTATATGGCTTTGCCGAAGAAAGCGAGCGGCAACTGTTTCTGATGCTTATCACCGTATCGGGAGTGGGCGCTAACACGGCCAGATTGATACTCTCTTCGTTGTCAACCGAGGAAGCCTACACGGCCATCACGCAGGGAAACACCATGGTTTTGCAAGGCGTAAAAGGCATTGGCGGCAAAACGGCACAGCGTATTATCATTGACCTTCGTGATAAGCTGACCAAGCAGGATATTAAGCTTGAAAAAATACCATCCACCCACAATACTTTAAAAGATGAAGCGTTATCAGGTTTGTTGATACTCGGTTTTAGCAAAGCTACGGCTGAGAAGGCAGTTAACAAGGTATTAAAACAAACTGAAAATAATAGTGTTGAGCTAATTATTAAAGAAGCTCTGAAGATCTTATAACAGGTACATTTGATTAACGATAAGAGAAAGTTTTGAAGCGGGGAGACAGATACTTATTACAGACAACTATTTTAACATTTGCATTGTGGATTGGCTTATACAATCCGAACAGGAGTTTGATTGCCCAAAATCAAAACACCGCAACCCCTGACTCCGCTCAGAATACCGACACCACGCACCTTATCTATCCTTTCAACGATTTCTCGGGAAACCCTTACATGGAGCAAAACTCAAGCCCGTTTTTCCTTGATAATCCATCCAACGTTAAGCAGGAGATTATTTATAATCCCAAAACCAAAACCTACGAGTTTGTCAACAAGGTTGGCAACTTCACCTACCGGTCGCCCACGAGCATGGATTTTGAAGATTATCAGAAATACGATCTTAAAAAAGATGTAACAAGCTACTGGAAAGACCGGTCGCAGGTTTCGGGAACCACGGAAGGCGAACGGCTTATTCCAAAAATTTATGTGGGCGGCAAGGCCTTCGAGTCGATTTTTGGCAGCAACACCATCGATATTCGCCCGCAGGGATCGGCACAAATCAGTTTTGGTATATTATCGAATAAACGCGACGACCCCGCGCTGGACGTGCGGCAGCGGCGCACCACCAACTTCGACTTTAAAGAGTCGATCCAGATGAATGTGATTGCCAAAATTGGTGATAAAATTGAATTCAAAGCCAACTACAATACGGAGTCCTCTTTTAACTTTGAAAACACCCTTAAGCTTAAGTACGAGGGAAAAGAGGATGAGATTATTCAGTTGATCGAAGCAGGGAACGTGAGCCTGCCCCTTCGCTCCACCCTGATTAGGGGGAGCCAAAGTCTTTTTGGAGTTAAAACAAAACTCCAGTTCGGTAAAACAACCATTACCGGTGTTTTTTCGCAGCAGCAGAGCGAATCGAAAAATATTAGGGTGCAGGGCGGTGCCCAGGCCAACCATTTTGAGCTGTCGGCCCTCGATTACGAAGATAACCGCCACTTCTTTTTAAGCCAATACTTTCGCAATAACTACGAACGAGCCCTCAGCAGCCTCCCCATCATCACCTCTGATGTGGTCATTAATAAGGTTGAAGTGTGGGTGACCAATATCGGGGCTGCTACCGAGGAAAACAGAAACATTGTCGCTTTTACCGATTTAGGCGAAAACGAACCCTCAAAAATTTATAATCCTCTGGTGCAGTCGGTACCGGGGCAAACCTACCCATCCAATGTATCCAACGACCTGCTTTACAAACTCGACACCAACCAAATTCGAAACATTAACGATGTTACCAAGTATTTAACCGGCGACCCCTTTAACATTGGCCAGTCAGGTTACATGACCTCGGGCGAAGATTTTATCAAACTGGAAAATGCCCGAAAGTTAAAATCCACCGAATACAAGTTCAATCCCAAACTGGGTTTTATTTCGCTCAATACCTCGCTTAACGATGACCAAATAGTGGCCGTTGCCTACCAATATTCAGTGATTGGTGACGACAGGGTTTACCAGGTAGGTGAGTTTTCTGACCAGGGGGTTGTCCCTCCCAATAGTTTGGTCGTAAAACTTTTAAAGAGCAACGTTTTAAACACCGACATGCCCATGTGGGATTTGATGATGAAAAACGTTTATTCTATTGGTGCTTACCAAATTCAACGTGAGGATTTTATTTTTAACATCCTCTATTCCGGTGATAAAAACGGGGTTCCCACGGGCTACTACATGGAAGGCCCTGACGATGTGAAAGGAAAACCGCTTATTCATATTTTAAATGTTGACAATTTAGACAATCAGTTAAACCCAATCCCTGGTGGTGACGGGGTTTTTGACTTTATTGACGGGGCGGCGACCAACGGGGGAACCTTCCAGGGATCCAACGGACGCATTTACTTCCCTGTGCTGCAACCTTTCGGAAGTTATATCCACGATTCTGTCTTCCCTTCCAACCCGGAGCTGGCCGACAAGTATTCGTTCGACTCGCTCTACTCCATGACCAAAACGGCCGCCGAGCAGTTTCCCGATAAAAACAGGTACATCCTCGAAGGATTTTATAAATCAAAGTCAGGTTCCGAAATCAGCTTAAATGCGCTGAACGTGCCCCACGGTTCCGTGACCGTTACGGCCGGTGGCGTTCCGCTGGTAGAAAACGTGGACTATACCGTTGACTATACCCTGGGCAGGGTTCGTATTTTAAACGATGGTATATTAAGCTCCGGAACGCCCATTAACGTTTCGCTCGAAAGCAACTCCATGTTCAACGTACAACAAAAGCGGATGATGGGTATTCACGTGGACCACGAGGTAAACAAAGACCTTCACATTGGCGGAACCCTGTTAAACCTGCACGAACGACCCCTGACCCAAAAGGTAAACTACGGTGACGACCCCATTTCAAATACGATTTGGGGGGTTGATTTAAGCTACCGTAAAGATTCGCGCTGGCTTACCAATGTCATCGATAAGCTTCCGGGAATATCCACCAACGTGGTATCAAAAATTTCCGTTGATGCCGAGTTTGCCCAGTTTTTGCCCGGCCACTCGAAAGCCATCGGACAGTCGGGAACCTCTTACATCGACGACTTTGAAGGTGCCAAATCAACCATCGACCTTAAACATACCGGCTCCTGGTTTTTAGCCAGTACACCCCAGGGACAACCAAGTCTTTTTCCCGAAGGAAGTGCCCAGGATTACAGCTATGGAAAAAACAGGGCGAAATTTGCCTGGTACATCATCGACCCGCTGTTTTACGACCGTACCGGGGGATTACGACCCACCAACGTGGATAAAAATGAAATCTCCAAAAACTCCACCCGTCAGATTCTTGAAACAGAGGTTTTCCCCAACAAAGACATCCCCAACGGGAGGCCAACCACCATCCCCACATTAAATATGGCCTATTTTCCCGATGAACGCGGCCCTTACAACTATGACGCCGATAACGTGAGTCCCGATGGAAAGTTATTAAACCCCGAAAGCCGGTGGGGCGGTATGATGCGAAAAATTGAAACGTCCGATTTTGAAGCCGCCAACATCGAGTATATCGAGTTTTGGATGATGGATCCATTTTCGGAAGACCCCAACAACAAGGGTGATATGTACATCAACCTGGGAGAAGTTTCGGAAGATATTTTAAAAGATGGCCGCAAGAGTTACGAGAACGGGCTACCAACTTCAACAGTAGTAGAAAATGTTGACACTACCCTTTGGGGACGTGTTCCAACCATACAAGCCCTGGTGGAATCGTTTAGCAACGTGGCCGGGTCGCGACAGTTTCAGGATGTGGGTTACGACGGACTGGGTGACGACGATGAAAAATCGTTTTATCAAACCATTTACCTTGAAAAGCTGCGCCAAAATGTGGGAAGCAATTCCAAGGCTTACCAACTGGCCGAAGCAGACCCCTCCTCCGACGACTACCACTATTTCAGGGGTTCCGATTATGACCAGGAAGGTGAATATTCAAGCATCACCGAGCGGTATAAAAATTTTAACGGTGTCGAGGGGAACTCCCCCACCGACGATCTGAACCCCGAACCCTATCCTACTTCCAACTCCAACATTCCCAACGTGGAAGACATCAACCGGGATAACACGCTGAGCGAGTCGGAACGCTATTTCCAATATAAAGTCAAGTTGGACCCTGATGAAATGGAAGTGGGGAAAAACAATATTGCTGATATTAGAACGGTTAAAAACGTTTCGCTGGCCAACGGGGATATTATGCCCGAGGTAAAATGGTATCAGTTTCGTATTCCCATTACCAATCCCAGCAAAGTGGTTGGCCGGATTACCGATTTTCGCTCCATCCGCTTTATGAGGGTTTTTATGAAAGATTTTCAAAAACCCATCGTTTGCCGCTTTGCCACTTTCGAGCTTGTTAGAGGCGACTGGCGCAGGTATCAGCACTCGCTGCTGGCACAGGGCGAATATATTCCTACGGACGATGGCAGCGAAACAAAATATGTAATCTCAACCGTGAACATCGAGGAAAACGGAAGAAGAGTGCCCATCCCGTACGTTATTCCTCCCGGCATTCAGCGTGAGTCAAACTTCGCCACCACCGATTATGTAAAACTTAACGAGCAATCGTTGCAATTTAGCATCGACGACCTGCAGGATGGTGATGCCAGGGGAGCCTACAAAACCACCGAATTTGATTTCAGACAATACAAAAAAATCAAGATGTTTGTTCACGGCGAAAAAAAGCTGGAAGAACAAACTCTTAACGACGACGACCTGACCATCTTTATCAGGGTGGGAGCCGACTTCACCAACAACTATTACGAGTACGAGATTCCCATTAAAGTTACGCCGTGGGGCACCACCATTAACCAGCCCGACCTTATATGGCCCGAAGACAACAACATGGAAATTGTGCTCGATGAGCTCGTAAAAGTGAAGCAGAATCGTAACATTGCCATGCGCGACCCCAACAACACCCTTTCGCTTTCCAAGCCTTACCGCGAAATGCATGGAAAAGCTTCTATTACCGTATTGGGAAACCCCAACATCAGTGATGTAAAAGGAATATTAATTGGTGTTAGAAATCCCAAGAAAATAGGCTTTGCAACCAACGATGACGGCGAAGCCAAAAGTGCCATTATTTGGGTTGACGAGTTACGGCTCACCGATTTTAACGACTCACCCGGATGGGCCACCACAGGAAGAGTGCAAGCCGACCTGGCTGATTTAGGTCGTGTTTCGCTGTTGGCATCGCACCGTGCCGCCGGATTCGGTACCATCGACCAAAAGATTAGCGAGATTCCGTTGGATTACGAAACCAACATGCAAATTTCTACCGATTTAAGTCTTGGAAAATTCTTTGGAAAAAAGAGTGGCATCCGAATCCCCATGCACTACGACTACGGGATTCAAAACATCACTCCTAAATACAACCCGCTCAATCCGGACATCTTGTTAAAAGATGATTTGGACACCTATACGACCAAATCAAGTCGCGACTCGGTAAAAGCGCTGACCATCGACCGTACCACCAGGCAAAACGTGAACTTTATGAACGTGCGAAAGGACAAGACCAACTCCCGAAGAAAATCACGAATTTACGATATCGAGAACTTTAACGCTTCCTTTTCATACCAGCAAATCAATCACCAAAATATCGATATCGAAGAAGAGATTCAAAAAAAATACCAGGGAGGATTGGGTTACAACTACAGCACCAGCCCTAAAAATGTTAAACCTTTTAATAAGGTTGCTTTTCTGGGAAAATCCAACTGGTTTAAGCTGATTAAAGATTTTAACTTTTACTACCTGCCCAAAATTATCTCGTTCAGAAGTGATATGAACAGGAACTTCATGAAAAAACAGTACCGCGACAAAAGTTTTGGCGACATCATCACCTACCCTACTTACAATAGAGTATGGAACTGGAACAACAATTTTAATTTAAAGTATGATTTGGCAAAATCGTTAACTTTTGAACTTTCAACAGGCTCACGCGCTTACATTAAAGAGCCTACGATTTATCCCGACAAACAAACCCAGCAATGGGAAGAGTATAAGCAGGAGGTATGGAGTCAGATTCAACAGTTTGGAACCAAACAAAACTACAATCAAACTTTCAAGGCTACCTACAACGTGCCGCTTAAAAAAATTCCTTTGGTCGACTGGGTAAAATTAACCGCCAGCTACCAGGCACTCTTTACCTGGACCGCTTCGCCGATTTCGATACAAGAACGATTTGGCAACACCCTGGAAAACTCCAACGACATTCAGTTTAACTCGGGAGCCGACTTTAACAAACTTTATAACAAGGTGCCCTATTTTAAAAAACTGAACCGGTCGAACAACCGACGGTCATCGCGGGGGCAGGGAAACAGAGGAAATACCCGGGGCAAGCAAAAGGGTGCCAAAAACAATCCTGACGACAGCACCAATGCCAAGCCCAAGGTAAATTATGGTAAAATAGCCCTGGATGGCTTTTTGAAAACCATCATGGTGGTTAAAAAGGTAAGCTTAAACTACCGCACTGCAGATGGTACGCTGCTGCCGGGCTATATTCATGAGCCAACCTTCCTTGGCATGAACCTAGCTGAAAATGCCCCGGGGTGGGATTTTGTGTTCGGAAGTCAGCGCGACATCCGCGACGATGCTGCACGCCTCGGCTGGCTCACCGTTGACACGGCATTAAACAACCCTTACATTAAAAAGCACTCCGAGCAACTTAATTACAAGGCCAACCTCGATTTATGGTCGGTCATCCGAATCGACTTGAGCGGTGACAGGGTACTCACCAGCAGCCGACGCTCTTATTACCGATACAATAATGACATAGGTGGTTTTTACGATTTCTCTCCCATCGAAAAGGGAAATTTCAGCATCTCGTATAATATGATTAAAACTTCGTTTTCATCCAAAGGCGATTCTACCGACTCCCCAACCTTTAATGAATTCCGTAACAACAGGCTACTGGTTGCTGAACGGTTGGCCAACCAGAATCCCAACTGGAACCACGAATATTTTTACGATTCGCTGGCAGGAGCCAACTTCCCACAGGGCTACGGCTCGAACCAGCAAGAAGTACTTTATTACGCATTTTTGGCTGCCTATGGAGGTAAAGATGCCAACAAAATGGATGTTTCCAGCATCTTTCCTGCCTTTCCCTTTCCAAACTGGAACATCACTTTTAGCGGCCTTACGAACATCGGATTTATTGGCAAAGCCTTTAGAAGTTTCAACATCAAGCATAGCTATCGTTCCATGATGACCATTGCCTCGTGGCAGCAAAACCTGTTATACAATCCCAACGACCCCGGCCAGATGTACGAAAGCAGCATGAATTTCGTGAACAAATATGATGCAGGCGTTGTAGCCATGATGGAAACCTTTTCGCCGTTATTAGGCATTGATGTAACCATGCAAAACAGCTTTAATGCAAGGATAGACTACAAAAAAAGCCGATCCATCACCATGAGCTTTGTCAACAACCAAATGACCGAGGTAAACAGCAGTGAGATATCGGTGGGAGTAGGATACCGCTTTAAAAATATTAAGTTTGTGATCATTACGGGAGGAAAGAAAAACAATTTCAATAGTGACCTTAATATTAAGGCAGACTTTGGTATTCGCGATAACATCACCTTTTTAAGGCGTATCGATGATAACAACAATCAAATTTCGGCTGGGGCTAAACAATTTACCTTTAACTTTACCGCCGATTACATGCTTAGCAAAAGTCTCCAGCTGCGCTTCTATTATAATTGGAACAACAACACCCCGTACATTTCGGCACAATACGCTACTGCGTCAACCAGCGGTGGATTTTCGCTACGGTTTAACCTGGCGCAATAGACCCATCAAAACCACCCTAAATGAATGGTTGCTATTTTCATGATTTCTGAATTAGCTATTAATTTTTAATAGTTGGAATTTATTCAGAACTAACCAGATTTTTTAATTAATTTTGTCCATCTAACTTAAACAATAATAAAATGAATGTTCCAAAAGATTTAAAATACTCTAACGACCACGAATGGCTTAGAGTTGAAGGTGATGAAGGTTATATTGGCATTACCGATTTTGCTCAAAACGAACTGGGCGATATCGTTTTTGTAGAAGTGGACACCGTGGGCGACACCCTTGAAAAAGATGAAGTGTTTGGCACCATTGAAGCGGTGAAAACAGTTTCCGACCTTCTACTTCCTGTTGGCGGGAAAATTATCGAGGTTAACGGCAGACTTGAAGATGAACCCGAGCTGATTAATGGACACCCCTATAATGACGGTTGGATTATAAGAATTAAGATTTCTGATATCGACGAAGTAGAAAACCTGCTTGATGCTGCAGCTTACGAAGAATTAATTTCTTAAAATTAATGGTTTTAAAAGGGTATTGGCCAGCTTTGGCATGGTCCTTGATAATTTTGCTCTTAACAGGACTTCCCGGAAATTTTTTTCCTGAAATAAAAAGTTTTTGGGAATGGCTGAGCCCTGATAAGGTTGTTCACCTTGTTATGTTTGGCACGTTATCGTTTTTAATCTTACTGGGATATCGTGAAAAATATGAAAAGGGCAACCGGACAAAACTGGTTTTAACAGCTGTAATAATCTCCATATTGTATGGTATATTAACGGAGCTATTGCAACGATACATTTTTGTGGGGCGTAGCGGCAACCTGTTTGATGCCTTGGCAGACGCAGTCGGAGCACTGTTAGGATGGTGGTTGTTTATACCGGTTTTTAAAAAATTAAAATCAAAAAAGGCTTACTATTAAGATTATTCTTAATTTAGCCACGTTTTTTCACAACAAAAACAAACACAATGGAAATTAGAAAAACACCGAAAGCTGACCTGGAAAACAAAAAAGGCTATTTCATGGAAATAGGTTTGATTATAGCCCTTTTAGTTGTTTTTGGCGCTTTCTCGTTAAAAAGCTACGACAAGCAAACGGTAAACCAGTTACAAGTTGCTGTTGATGATGCTCCCGAGGAGATTATTCCTATTACAGAGCAAAAAGTTAAACCACCTCCACCTCCTCCCCCACGTCAGGTAACTCAAATTAAAATTGTGGAAGATGACGTTCAGGTTGAAGATGATTTGGATATTGATGTAGAAGCCGACGATAATACCGAATTTGAAGAATACATACCCCCTGAAACCGATGAAGAAGAAGTAGAGGAACAACAAATTTTTCAGGTTGTTGAAAATATGCCTGAATTCCCTGGTGGAAGAGGCGAACTAATGAAGTATCTCGCCACCAACATCAAGTACCCTCCATACGCTAAAGAGGCAGGAATCCAGGGACGTGTATTTATCAACTTCGTGGTTGAAACCGACGGATCCATTACCGCTGTGAAAGTATTGCGTGGCATCGGTGGTGGCTGCGACGAAGAAGCCATCAGGGTGGTGAAAAATATGCCCAAGTGGAAACCGGGTATGCAACGTGGAAAACCGGTTCGTGTATCGTTTAACCTGCCGGTGAAATTTACCTTGCAGTAATATTCTCCCAATAAAAATTATTAAAAGCCATCTTTTTAAAAAGATGGCTTTTTTTATTTCCAATAGTCACCAAATCAA